>DIXH01000070.1 GCA_002428605.1 Clostridiaceae bacterium UBA6085 | reverse complement strand
TTTTTTCAGCCCTTCTTCTTAACTTTCCCGTAAACCATCCTGAGGAATGCGACTCCAGGCTTCAGGTCTCCAAGCTCAAGTATGGCAGGTGCCTTTCGCTTAAGGAGAGAAAGAGCCATGGACGTCTTTGAAAGCTGTCCTGCACGGGCATATTCCCTCATCGCAAGGAGGTCCTCGTATAGGTATCTGAAATAGATACCGGTGTCATAGGTCTTCCTGTCGTGGAGTACGGTCCCTCCGGTCATTTCCCTGTATGCCAGGAGCGGGAAGTTTATGCCGGCCTTGTAAAGCAGGCTGTTGAGGTTGGTTGTCCTGGCGTTGATCTCAATAAGGTAGAACTTTCCTGTCTTGGAATCCTTCTTGTACTCGATCTCGCCGAACCCCCTGTATTCGATGTCCTTGAAGAATTTCCTGCTCATCTCGTGGAGCTCGGGAACCAGCCTCTGCTCAGTGTATACAGAGGCGCCGAAGTTTATCGGGAACTGCCTGTGCTTCTGGCATGTCATCCAGTGTGTAACGTCTGAATGCCTGTCAAGATAAGCATCATAGGTATACATGTGGTCGTCGAAGCCCGGGATGATCCTCTGTACCACGCCGCCCATTCCAGCTTCAATGATGGTGTCCCTGTATTTTCCAAGGTCCTCCCTGTCCTTTAGAAGGAAGTTCTTCACCCTGAACTTCGCGACGAACTGGGTGGATTCCGTAGGCTTGAGTATGCAGGGATAACCTATTGTTTCATCTACCTTCCTTACAATGTCAGGGTCATCAAGCTGGACGCTTTCAGGAACCGGCATTCCGTATTTCACTGCCAGCTTCTCCAGGGAGTCCTTCATGAGGGCGTCCGTCCACTTTCCCTTCCTATCCATGGGGAACAGGTAATGCTCCTTGAGGATGTCAAAATTCTTGTCGATGAACTCGACATAGGGGTCACCGCTTGGAAACAGCACAGGCTTCCTGTCCTGCTTCTTCGAGTATTCCACCATGTAAGCTACAAGCTTCTCCTCATCCTTCCTGTAGTGGGGGACGATAAGTTGTTCCTTGAGATATTTGGATTTTGCGCCATATGTGTTCTCAGTTGAATAATCCATGGCGACTGTATGGATCCCTTCTTTTCCGAGACATCGTATTATTGACAGGCCTATATAGTAATTTGAGCCAAGTATGACTGCTTTGCTTTCCATGATAACCTCCTGTGAATCCTTAACTATACTATAATACAATTTCTGTTGCCTGGCATTCAATACTTTCCTTTCATCATATTCTAAATAGAATTTATAATGATTCTAAAAAAGTAGTGCAAAGCAATTATAAATTTGATACAATATAATCGTTAAAAATTGATAAGAGGTGATCATAATGGCTGCGAAGCTTTTGAAGGAAAATCTATACTGGATCGGCGTGGAAAACCCTGAGCTCAGGGTATTTGACATAATCATGGAGACGAAGAAGGGGACTACCTATAACTCCTATCTGCTGGTGGGTGAGGACAAGGTCGCCGTGGTGGACAACGTGAAGAATCCGTTCTATCCGGAATTCAGGGAGAACATAGTCTCAGTGATCGGTGACAGGAAGGTTGACTATATTGTTACGCTCCATACGGAATGCGACCATTCCGGAACCATAGGGAGCCTGCTAGAAGATTATCCCGAGGCCGAGGTAGTCTCATCAAGGGCTGCCATGAACTACCTGAAGGACATACTTAACAGGGACTTCAGCTGGATCGATGCGAAGGACAGGAGTGTCCTTTCGCTTGGCAGCAACCTTACCCTTGAGTTCATATCGGCTCCGAATCTGCACTGGCCTGACACCATATTCGCATATGCAAGGGAAATGAAGACCATGTTCACCTGCGACTTCCTTGGCTGCCACTATGCAGAGGAGGAGGCCCAGTCGGCTGATGATGCGGAAAGCTACCTTGAAGAGATGAAGTACTACTTCGACGTAATAATGGGGCCGTTCAAGGGCTTCGTCAACAAAGCGCTGGACAGGCTGAAGGAGTACGACTTCGACATGGTATGTGTCAGCCACGGTCCGGTGCATACTGAGGACATAGGCTTCTATATGGAAAAGTACAGGGAGTGGGCGCGTCTTCCGGAAAACTACCAGAAGGACATCGAGATACTGTATGTATCGGCCTATGGCAATACAGCTGATGTGGCGGACCATATCGCAGAAAGGCTTAGGTCAAAGGGTGAGACAGTCCATGTGAATGACATAACCGAAATTGGCATTGCCGAGGCATCCAGAAGGCTTGAGGAATCTAAGGCGTTCCTCGTGGGCTCTCCAACTATCAACAGGGATGCTGTACTTCCCGCATGGGAGCTCCTTGGCCACGCTTCTGCGATAACGAACAAGGGAAAGGTCTGCGGTGCCTTCGGGTCCTATGGATGGACAGGAGAGGGTGTCTCTCTCCTCACTGAAAGGCTCAGGGGGCTCAAGATGAGCCCTGTCGAGGGCTTCAGGTTCAAGTTCGTGGCGTCGGAGGAGGAGTATGGGCTCTCTGATGAGTTTGCGGACAGGTTCTTCGATGCGGTAAGTGAAAAGTGCAGGTAGGATTAAATTGCATTTCTTTCAAAGATGTTCGTTGAAGCAAGCTTACTTAGGTGTTATTATTTAATCAGGCAAAATAATGATACAAGGGGTGCGCTTTGGAACGGGAGATAATGAAGTTCAGGGATGAAGATGGCAACGTGTTGGAGCTTGAAGCCGTGGCTAGGGTATATGTGGAAGAGCAGGAGTACCTCGTACTTGCACCCTTGGACGAGAACAGCGAAGATGAGTTCGTATTCAGGGTGGACAGGGATTCCGAAGGCAAAGAGGAGCTCAATGCCGTCGAGGATGACGAGGAGTTCCTGAAGGTTAAAAAGGAATACAAGAATCTTATATACGGTGAGGTGGAATAATGGAAAAGAAGGATATCATCGCAATGATGGAGGACAAGGGCCTTAGTGACATAGAGATACTCAAGGATGAAGAGGGAGTTCTCGTTGCAAGGGCATTCTACGATTTTGACGACGAAGAACTGGCATCTGCAGCAAGCTTTGCGAAGGAAGAAGCCGAAGAGGAGACAGACGAGTACTACTTTGACCACATGTTTCCGTTTCTTACAGACCTCGCCGTTGACAATATCGGCGACATAGTCGAGGAAATAATCGAGGACGAAAACATAGACGGGCAGTTCGTGACCTACGACATTGACCCTGAAGACTATGGTACAATAGAAGTCGTCCTGATGTTTCTGAAGGATGACCTTGATGTCGATTTTGAAACAGTGCTTGAAGAGCTGAGCCTCTGACAAATCCCGCTAAACCATGGGGGACAAAGAACTTTGCAGAATATTAAGTTAATTTATTGTGAGGTTTGTTGTAAATAGCCGGAAGTATGCTATAATCTAATTAGGAATCCTGAGATGTACGCGTAGCCTATAAATTCAACCTACATTACATATCCGGGATCTCCAACAAGATGGATGATATCAGACTTAAGGTAGTAGCTACACCTTCTCCATGGAACATAAGGAGATAGAATTCCACCTGAGGAGAACCCACCTGCATAGAGCAGGTATGGATCAATAGGTGAACGGCATGTCGGGAAACTAGAAAGTTTGTGGTTGCTCTGCATTTATTGCAGAGCAATTTTTATTAAGGAGCATTATAATGGAACATGATGAGCTTGTTGCAAGGATAAACGAGTATTCAAGGATAGCAAGGGAAAGGACGCTTACCCCGGAAGAGACACTTGAACGGGAAAGCTTGAGAAAAGAATATATTGGCAGGGTGAAGGGAAACCTGAGAAGTAGCCTTGAGGGGATAGAACGCAAAAAATAATCGGGGGATATGTCGATGGCTGTTACAGTGGAAAAGATAATCAAGGAATTCGATATGGAGGTCCTGGTGAAGGGACCTGAGAATGACGTCATAAACATAACCGACGTCAACAGGCCGGGGCTTCAGCTTGCCGGCTTCTACAACTACTTCAGCAGGGAAAGGATCCAGGTAATAGGCCAGGGGGAATGGAGCTTTCTCGACGAACTCATACCTGAGCTCAGGAAGAAAAGGCTAGGAAGGTTCATGAGGTACAACATACCATGCCTTGTCATAACCAGAGGGCTCGAACCTCACCAGGAGATCGTGGATGCTGCTAAGACCTATAAAAGGTGGCTGCTCCGGACAAAGGAGTCGACCACCAATTTCATATCGAAGCTCACCCTATACATAGCAAACGCCACAGCACCTGAAACCAGGATGCATGGCGTTCTTGTCGACATATACGGCATGGGTGTGTTCATAACGGGAGAAAGCGGCATAGGAAAGTCAGAGGCCACACTTGAGCTCCTTAAGAGAGGGCACAGGCTGGTTGCGGATGACGCTGTAGATATCAGGGAGGTCGACGGCATCCTTAGGGGCAGGTCCCCTGAGATCACCTTCGGAATGATGGAGGTAAGGGGCCTTGGCATTATTGATGTGTCAGCCCTGTTCGGACTGTCTACCATGGTCCAGAACAAGAGGCTCGATATTATCATCCACCTTGAGCACTGGAGGGACGACGGCGACTATGACCGCCTTGGAATGGATGAATACCAGGATATCCTTGGCGTCAAGGTAAAGAAGATAACGGTCCCTGTCAGGAGCGGCAGGAACATATCGATCATCATTGAGGCTGCGGCAGCAAACTACAGACATCAGCGCGTAACTAAGGTATCGCCTGCTGAAGTCATAGACCAGAGGATGAGGGAGGTAGCGACAAGGGACAAGCTTGGCGACTATTCAGTAATGGTGGACCTGGATTAGAATTTGGTTACATTTTCAAGGGAATCTGTTAGAATATAATTGATACAAATTGGAATGGTTATAAGGAGGTGTCGTTCATGGCTGTGAAGAACATCGATGTCTATCTGAGGGAAAATGGAGTCAAGCCCTCGTACCAGAGGAAGAGGATATATGAGTACCTGATGAACACTCACAACCATCCATCCATAAACGACATCTATGATGCCCTCATTGGGGAGATCCCTACACTCAGCAAGGCGACGGTATACAATACCATGAACCTCTTCATAGAGCACAAGCTGATTGAGATGCTTCCGATTGAAGCCAAGGAAGCGAGGTTTGATATCTACAATCCCATGGAGCACGGACATTTCAAGTGCGATGTCTGCGGGAACATATACGATGTCAGTATCAAGGTTCCTGTATCAGAGCTTTCAGGAGACCTTGAAGGTTTCGAGGTGACCCATGAGATATTCAACTTCAGGGGAGTCTGCAGGGACTGCCGTGAGAATAGAGACAGATGATCAAGCCGGCTGGGTACAGCCGGTATTTTCATGTTCAGAATTCACGCATTATTAAACCCTCATTCACTTTCAAAGGTATATCAAAAGTAAGCAGTGGCTTATAATTAAGGTAAGAACCATGATATATTTCATACTGATCTGGAGGTGTGCCATGAAAAAGCTGATTCTCTGCATCCTCACTCTTACGGCATTCATCTTTTCATCGGTCACGGCGTTTGCGGATTCTGGAAATGTAAGCAAGTATGTGGACGAATACACTGAGGTCAGGGTAAGCTGGAACAGCTGGGAAGACGGTGTGACTGAGTTGAACTGGATCCAGATTCAAAGCGGCGGTAAGGGCGATTATGGCTTTATTTACTAAGGTACGGAATCGATCAGCGACGAAGGCGAATATCTTGGTTTCAGGGACTTCTTTGCAAATCTGCCGGAGGGTTCGATGACTTTCCCCACAAGGAATATCGACCCGCTGCATATAGTCCTGACTGATGTGGCAGGCATTGAGTATTTCTGGGATCCGGAGGTACCTGATGAAGAGATGGAGCCTGGAGAGATGACCTACTCCTTCGAATTCGACATTTATCAGCTGGAAGAAGATTCAAAGCAGATGAACCTCTCGAAATCCAGACAGGCTGGATTCAAATACAGGGATTTCAGCAAGGGGATCACTTATGCCGGCCTTGCATCCGGAACCGCAGGCATAGAATCATTTGAGGGAAATGGTGATGTCAGCTTCTCGACCTACAGGGGAATGATGATAGGCAAGGAAGAGATACCTGAAGAGCCTTTTGTAAACGCCGAACAGCAGTCAGATAATGGGAAAAGCGATGTGATTGTATTCAAAGGCGACCAGAAGCAGCTCTATTCAGGCTGGGAGGAATATGATCCTGATACCGGTGAGACGTATTCCTTCAGAGACCTCGTCATAGAGACTTCCGAAGAGGGAGAATATAGAGTTCAATACTTTGAAGTACAGATGGATGGTGAAATCCAGCATGTCAGGCAATTTCAAGGTTTGTTACCAGCTGATGAGATGGTATTTCCGAAAAAACTCGGTGAAAGCTTTTCAGTTGATTTGAACATTGAAGGAATGTGGGTCGAATATGATTGGAGCCCTGAAGATGACAAGGAAAATGCAGATCCGGAACCTACAGAAGGCACCCTGTCAGTATCCTGCACCTGGCATTTCGAAGATGAAAGGACTTACAGGTCGATCTCAAAATTCAGTTCGTCATACTTTTCCTACATGCACCATCAATCAGGTGATTCAATCGGCGCTTGGACCGAAGGTACCATAGATGGTGAAATACTTACCGGTGGTTGGGGAGAATTAGGCTCGGGAAGGTTTATGCAAAGGATTAAGGATTCATACCCAATGGAATGAATTGCTGAAAAGGATAACTTGAATAACAAGTGATTGTGAGGATCAGGTGTTTGCCTGATCCTTACATCATGAGGAAATTAACCTGTGAATTTCCTTGTGTATTGTGATAATATATTCATATTCGTACAAGGGATGAAGGGACGGTTGGATGATGAAGAGATACAAGGGTGAAGCGGGGCTGCTTCTGGTTGCGATGATATGGGGAAGCGGGTTCATAGCAGGAGCTATAGGCCTTGATTACCTTACGCCCTACCAGGCAATGGCAGGTAGGTTCTTTGTGTCCTCACTGCTTCTTGATATCGTCTTTTTCAAAAGGCTTAAAGGAATCAGGATCGAGACCTTGAGGAAGGGCATTATAATCGGTGTGTTCCTGTTCGGGGCCTTTCTTCTACAGACACTGGGCCTTGAGCTTACGACGCCGTCAAGGAACGCATTTCTCACGGCGGTAAATGTAGTGATAGTGCCTTTCCTAGGTTTCATACTGCTGAAGAAGAGACTGAACTGGAAGGAAACCTCAGGTGCCATACTTGCCCTTATCGGAGTAGGGGTGCTGTCTCTTGACCTGTCAGGTACGATAAATCCGGGAGATTTCCTGAGCTTCCTGTGCTCAATAGCCTTTGCGTTCCACATATTCTTCACGGGTATGTATTCCCAGGAAGAAAGTGCAATTGACCTTACGATAATACAGATGAACGTATCCTTCCTGCTTTCAGCGATCGTGCTTGCAATGAGAGGAGGTACAATGCTTGGCGCAGAGCCTGCGGGCTACGCGGCCATAGTTTATCTCGGAGTATTCTCAACTACAATAGCCTTCTTCCTTCAGACCTACAGCCAGAAGTTCACAAATGAGACCAGGGCTGCGGTCATAATGTCAACTGAAGCCTTGTTTGCTACAATCTTCTCAGTCATTGTTTTCAGGGAGGTCATATCAACAAGGATGATAATAGGGGCGGTGCTGATATTTTCCGCAATACTCATGCCTATCATGAAGAAGGCTGTGAGAGCGGGGACGAAAGTCGCAGAAGGTTCCTGACTATAGGATTCCAATGCGATTATCTGCTGTTTTCAGTAATTGAAATTTCAGGTTCTGAAAATCCGTTGAATGCAGGTCCCTGTTCATATAGAATTCAGATAAAGAGGAAAATATAAATCAGGTTTTCGGATTCAGGGAACTTCAAAATGAAAGGGAGAAATGTAAGTTGAGAGAAATCAAAAGGTACATCACAATGACATTGCTTATCATCATTACCGGTATAGGTGCGGCTTTTTCACTGAAGGCGGCAGCTGGCGTCGGAGCATGGGATGCGATGAACCAGACTCTCAGCAACATGACAGGAATGAAGGTAGGCACCATGGGAATGATAATAAACATTTCCTGTGTTGCGGGGCAGCTTGTGGTGATGGGCAGGAAATTCAGGATCAGGCAGCTTCTCCAGATACCTGTAAGCGTCGTCCTTGGAGTAGTAGTCAACTTTGTTCTCTATAACGTACTTGGCAATGTGTCATTTGACAGCTACCTCATACGGATGGCAGTGCTCATATCTTCATACACTGTCATATCGGCTGCAGTCGGTGCGATAATGAAGCTGGATGCTGTCACCTTCGCACTTGAAGGGCTCTGCATGGCGGTTTCCGAAAAGACGGGCATGCAGTTCAGCAAGCTCAGGCAGTTGGTTGATTTCGCCTGCATCATAATCGTACTGGTATTGGCCGTTACAATAAAGACACCCCTTACAGTGAGGGAAGGTACAGTTATTGGGATGCTCATGTTCGGACCGCTGATGGGATTTTTCATGAAGAAGGCGGAGCCTGTATTCAACAAGCTTGACCTGTCACCATCAGCATAGCAGTAATTTTAAAGCCGTTCGCGATGAACGGCTTTTTGTATTCGGCTGGAAACGGATAAAAGAGATTCGGAAACTGCCATGATTTGGAATTTTCTTGCGATACAGAGTACATATTGGAAAGTCGAGAGGTCCACAGAAACCGTCTCGTTTTCAGCATTAATGAATAAGCTGACAAATTTATACATCGTCCATCTCCTAGTGCAAGCTTTTTCGCCATAATCAGAGGTATGTCATATACTAATTATATGGTAAAAGTGCCTATAATGCACTCCCAACAAGGAGTTTCGCATTATTCAGTAGCCATTATTTAATGGCTACTGAACAAATGCCAATTTTTCATGTTTGAAATCATCAATGAAAACCCACGAAAAAAGGACGAAAAAATCATGGCAAATCTTCTTCAGATTCACCACGAGGATGGACATTGCGATGACACTTTCGGTAGTCTCAGCTAACCGAGTATATATTTTGCCCAA
>DIXH01000091.1 GCA_002428605.1 Clostridiaceae bacterium UBA6085 | reverse complement strand
AAACCAAGGATGCTGTCAGGTCCAAGCGGATCTGCACCCTTCGGCATTTCCTCATAGAGTACCTTTGCTCCAATTCCATATCCGCCTATGTACTTGTCGGTAATGTCCTTGGTAAGCTCCCTTTCTTCAATGGCACCGGTTGTAAGATCTACAAACAGCATCTTACCCATGTATCCATATAACATGTCTCAATTCCCCCCTCATATTGAATTTAGTGTTGCAATGATCCTACTCTTCATCAAGTATAGATATTTCGTCTATCTTACCCTTTGGCTTGATATGAAGCTCTGCAAATGAAAGTCTCGGCAGGTCATAGAAGTACTCACCAGGCTCGTAGTTTCCGCTTCGTAGAGCTTCCCTGTTGACCTTTCCGTAGACGTTGTCAGGAGTGTATGGCGGGAACCAGAAGTCTGTCTCTTCAGCAGGCTCTGATTCTACAAGCACGTACTCAGTGGATCCGAGTCCGTTGTACTCTCCTGCGTTGCACTGAGCCCACTGGCTTATCTTCGCTACGCTGGATACATTTGTGAACCTTTCAGTTCCAGGGTCTCCAAATCCGAATTCATCAGCTTTTGATTCAGGTAGTGCAGCCTTTGACTCAGAAGCCTCTATGCATGCCAGGTCTACTGCCACAGGATCCTTTGACGCGAATATTCCTATATTCGGAACAAGTGGTCTGTCATGGAAGTTTACACAGTCGCACCAAGGGGATATGTCCATCGCGTAGTTGACGAATAGGAACTTATCCTTGCCTATGGCGTGGATGTATCCTGAAGCGGCGTCAGCTATTGTTGGAGCCCAGGTTGCGGTTATTTCAGGCTTTAAGGTCAGAAGTCCGGCAAAGAGTGCAGCGCTGAAGCAGCCTGCGCACTTTCCGCATTTCTCGTTATGGAAGTGGAAAACTCCATCCTTCCATTCAAAGGCATCAAACGGGCATCCTTCGACAGCTCTGTCGACCATGTTCGGATGAGGTGCCTGAGCTAGCTGCTGTGCAGCAGCCTGGTTGGCTTCCATTGCCTGGATTCCGTAAACAGGATGGTTCATGAAGTGGGTGGATATCTTTCCCCTCTTTGATCCCATACCGATTCCAACATTCTTCAGAGCTCCGCCGTAGACTCCCATTGGGTGTCCCTTGAAATGAGTGACGACTATGCAAGCGTCAAGCTCAAGGAGCTTCTTGCCCATGAAGGAATGCTTCATGTATACACCGTGTGGAATCTCAACCTGAACATCATCGAATCCATAGTCTCCGTCGCAGATCCATATTGGACAGCCGAGTGCCTCTTCAGTGAAGCCGTGCCTTGCAATGGTTCTGAGGTGGTCTGACTTTATACCTCTGGAGGTATAGTCTCCGAAGGTTATTGTGTTGCAGTCAACGATTACCGGCTTGCCTCCAAGTTTCTTGACTTCCTCTACTATCGCACCGACCCACTGCGGCCTGAGGTTAAGGGAATTTCCATACTCGCCCATGTGGATCTTGATGCCTACAGTGTCGCCTTCCTTGAACAGTGTCTTTAGTCCTGCGTCCCTGAGGAGCTTGACTGCCTTGAAAGGAGTGCTCTCCTGCAGGCTGTTGGCCCTGTCGTTCATAAAGTATACTTTCGATGCCAATTTACTTCCCCCTTTTCATATTTATGATTGATCTTCTGGAGATCATCAAGTCATGACAGATGCTTTGGTGGCAATTATCTTAGCAAGTGATTCGAGCTTGTAGTTGAGGCTTGCGGCACCGTCAAGCGACGCTGATTTACCCATGGATTCGTTCAATGCTGTAGCAGCGTCCAGACACCCCTGAGCAAGGTCGGTACCTTCCTTAGACCTCAGCCATACCTTATTCCTACACTTTTTAGCCCAATCCACAGAACTGGAAATGCTTTCTATAAGCTCCGAATAATGCTCAGCTGAATAGCTTTCCTTGAATCCCTCCAATGATTCTGCAATACCCTTGACCAACTTGTAGGTCTCGTCGATGATTTCGCGACCGTCACTCATTTTCATTCCTCCCCTTTATTCTCTATATGCGCACTCACTGAAGCTTGCCTGCAATTCCTTCTCTTCAGGCAGTCCTTCA
Organism: Clostridiaceae bacterium UBA6085; assembly: GCA_002428605.1. Classification (GTDB taxonomy): domain Bacteria; phylum Bacillota; class Clostridia; order Clostridiales; family Clostridiaceae; genus Youngiibacter. The sequence goes on along the minus strand of DIXH01000091.1, from coordinate 29,293 downwards.
CCGATTACAACGACAACACTCTTGCGTTCCTCTCCGACTTCCCACTTCCTGTCAGCCTTCGAATGGAAGGTCTTCCTTACTGCCTGGAATTCAAATCTATCGTCAAAGCCCTGAAAACTGAAGAATCCTTTGCTTCTCAGCATCTTCGTACCATCTTTCATGAAGAGGCTCTGAAGCCAGGCATTAACCTTTTCCTTGTCCATAGGTCTTGTTTCAGTCAGGGCTATTGTCCTTATGTCATCCATTCCAAATGCTCTCCTTCCTTCCTTAACTCTCTGGTATACGCCTTCCAGCTGATCAGAGAGGCTTATGTCGGTGACTTCTCTTGGATCTGTCTCTCCGAAACTTGCACGAATTATCTTCGCCATCATGTTCATTCCCCTGATGCGTTCCTCGAGCTTGTCGACTTCAGCTTCGTCTGCCAGGTCTGTCTTGTTTATGATCACCACATCAGCAAGAGCTGCCTGCTCACGTGCAATCCTGTACTCATCAAGGTCCAGGCTTCCGTAATCTGCACTGACTATGGCTATGTAGCTTCCCAGCCTGTAGTTCTTTGCGACATCACCGAGGAAGAACAGCTGTACCAGGTCTTCAGGCTTATCCAGCCCGCTGCTTTCCATGAGGACCGAATCAAATGTCTTGCCATACCTTTCATACAGGTTGTCAAGGAATCCGTAAAGCATCAGCTGCGGGTCATGATGCATTGATACACCGGGGAACACATGGACCCTTTCCTTAGGAAGATGAACAAGCATGTCATCTATGGAAATAGAACCGAACTCCCTTACTATGACATCAACCCGTGTGTCATTTGATGCCTTGATCAGATGATTGACATGTGTAGTCTTGCCTGAGCCGAGGAACCCGCCGATTACTGTCACAGGAACCTTTGGTCCCTTGTTCGAAGGTCCTTCCTTGTCATCCTTGTGGATATGCTCATGCATCCTTCCCATAGTATCGTTTGAATGCAGATGCTTTGTGTGGCTATGGTCATGCGAGTGACTAGGGTCATGCGAGTGACCAGGGTCATGCGAGTGACCAGGGTCATGCGAGTGACCTTGATGATCGTGCTTGTGATTGTGCTCCATGAGTACCTCCTGACGTCGTGTCTACTGAATATTCGGATAATTATCAGCGTGATTTGTCGTGTCTTACCGAACGTGTTCAACATAATCGTAATACTAAAAAACATACTTGTAAACGATTGCTAATCTAGTAACAAATATAAAACAGAGCATTTATTATATACAAAATAAATAGATGTTTCGATTTTATGAAGGGAGGAATCTAATTTAATGATTAATAAATGGCTTAACCAGGCCATCCGTGTTGATGAAAAAGGGAAAAAAAGCTTGAAATTGCGCGATTTCTTTGAAAAATCACGCAATTTCAAGCTTTTGGGGCATCATAAAGGTAAAAGGATTTGCTCCAATAAGAAACAAAAATCCCGGTACACTTTACAATAAATTCATTTTGTTTACTATAATGTTACAATTTTTTTCATTAATTCTGCGATAGCCTGCTTAATTTTAACAAAGGCTTCCTCCGGATCATATATTCCGGTCACGGATTGCTCCAGAGGACATTTTCCGTCATTTGTCCTGTTTATTATGTAAGGGACAGTCTCCAGGGCTTCAATGATTACCCCGTGGACTGTTGCCGCATCAAGAGCTTCCTCGCTGACGAGAGGGGTGTATATGCTCCTTATGCCAAGCTTGACAGCCATGAGGAGTGCGGCCTTTCCGATTACCTTGTCAACAAGTACAAGGTCACCTGATCTTTCTTCCAGGGGCTTTTCCATGAAGGCGATAAGGGGCTTGACCCCGATTCCGGCATGGGTGAAGATTATTTCATTGTTCTTCAGTATTATGCATGCAGCATCATGCTTTTCGAGCAGTTCCTTAGCCAGCCTTGCGTTCACTGAGATGTACACCTGCCTTTTCAAGGGATAGGACCAGGAATGGGATAAGCAGGAGCTGGATCGCTATTCCGGGTATCCCGTTCATTATTGCACCTGTCATGTATATGGCAGGGGACAGCTTCAGGCCGAGAAGGGGCTGCAGAGTGAATACTGTCATTGCAAGGGCGGCTCTTCCTGTAAGCATCGCGAGGATCAGCGAAACGAATACGTTAAGCTTCATCTTCTTGTAGAACAAGCCTGCAGCTAAACCGTAGACTGTGACCTCGACAAGCATGAAATAAAGTACGGGAGGCTGGGGCATGCCGGTTAACAGAGAGCTTAGTATTACAGTTGCAAACCCAGCGATTGCCGCATACCTTCCACCGATGATGAAGCCTGCGAGCAGCACCGGAATGTGCATCGGCAGGAATACCGGGCCGGTTCCTCCAAACAGATGGAATACCTGCGGTACAAGGATTCCAAGCGCTATGAATAGTGCTGATAATGTAAGTGATCTTGTGTTTGTCTTCATCTTCTTCCTCCTAAAATAAATAACGCCACAGAAGGCTACAGTGCCTTCGTGGCGTTGTAATGTCTCAGAAGTTCGTCTACTGAGAAGTCCAATAATTCATTGATGTTAAGGTCTCTTGTACCCGGTATCTCAACATTGCACCTGTTGAGAGGGATAAGTATCTTCAGCGCCGGACTGTTGCCGATCGCCTGTGCCATTGCCGGAGTTATCTCTCCCATTATCGAGTTTGGGATAACGATTGCCATTGGTCCCATTATCGCATCCATTTTGGGTGCATTGACCAGAATGGCGTTTTCGCCTGTTGCACCGATATCGGCCCCGGACCTCTTCATGCCCGTGGTAGCCATTGAATTCGTTCCAAGGGCTATTATCTCGAATTTATCAGGATGCAGCTTCTTTATCCGCTCGATTATGCTCTTTCCGATTCCTCCGCCCTGTCCGTCTATGATTGCCACTCTCAATGTCATCACACCTATCCTTGGGCAGTAATTGACAAAATACTTTACAACCTTGTCAAGATTCATTATAAATAAAACAGGATACTGTGTCAATTATGTTATTATGGCATGATGACATGTTAAAATTAGACTGAAAAATGTAATCATAGCTGGAGGTGCCTTATGGGAGCTGCTTATTTTGACTGCACTTGCGGGATCAGCGGGAATATGGTGACGGGAGCATTCCTGGATATGGGGATGCCTGTTGAGCATCTTGAAGAGAGGATACTGAGGGTCCTGCCAGAATGGAGCTTTGGACTTGAGATCCATAAGCTTTCGCTAAATGGTGGAACAGCGACATACTTCAACACAAGTGTCTCTGAGGAAGCGGAAAAGAGGCTCGGAGTAAAAGCTTCGGCTGAAGTGGCAGAGATGATTCAGGGGAGTAGACTCGAAGAGGCTGTTAAAGGGAAATGCGTCAGAATCTTCAATAGCATGGTGAATGCAAAGGCAAGGGCGCATGGCTGCTCTGAGAAATCTCTCACATACAGGGGGGAATCGCTGGTGGATACGCTTATTGATATTGTCGGGGCTGTGTCAGGCCTTGAATACTTTGGTGTAGGCAGCGTAATTTCGACACCTATTCAGGTCGGTTCCGGGAAGATCAGGCTCTGGAAGGGTGACATGGACATACCCGCACCGATGACAAGGATCCTGCTTGAAGGTGCCCCTTACTATTCCACCGGAATGACAGGCGAGATGGCTACCCCCACCGGGGCTGCCATAATAATGAATATCGCGGGGAAATTTGGTTTTGAAAGGGAACTTTCAATCAATAAGGCGGGTTATGGTGCGGCGACGTTAGAATCCGGACCCTCCGGAATACTGAAGGTCTATCTCTGATGGGGGTTAGCTGATGAAGGACATAGTGGTGCTTGCACCGATAAAGGACATATATGACAAGGCAGTGCAGCTTGTTAAAGAGAGGAACTACAGCAACGTCGAGGTGGTCTTCGGTAACATGGGCGAAGGGCTTGTGATAGCCAGGGAGCTTGTGAAGGACGGGGTGAAGATAATAGTCACCAGGGGAGGGACCTACAAGCTGCTTCAGGCAGACCTTTCGATTCCGGTGGTGGAGATCAAGGTCAGCGCCTTTGATGTGCTTGAGAGCTTCGACAGGATAGGTGATTCTGATGAGGTGGTTGGAGTTGCAGGCTACACGAATGTGGTCTATGGCTTCGACATACTGAAGAAGCTGATACCCAATGAGGTAGTGAAGGTCGAGATCACCAGTGAGGGCGACATCCACAGCATAATCGAGGGATACAAGAACAAGGGAATAAAGACATATATCGGAGATGCCAATATAATCAGGATAGCAGAAGGCTTAAGCTGCAAGGGTATCGTCATCCATTCACAGAAGGAGTCCATACTTTCTGCGATGCAGGAGGCAAGAAGGATACTGAAGGCTACAAAGGATGAGCTTTTCAGGGCGGAGCAGGTTTCCACCATGGCGGACTTCGTAAGGGACGGTATCATAGCCATTGATTCAAACGAGCTGGTCACTGTCTTCAACAGGACCGCTGAGCGGATATACGGCATAAAAAGCGGTGATGTCATAGGCAGGAAGGTAGATAAGGTCATACCGGGAACCCTTCTTCCATATACGATGATAACCGGCGAAGTGCAGACCGGTGAGCTCGCAAGCGTTGGAGATACAAGGATCACCTTCAACAGGGCTCCGATCATAGTGAACAACGAGGCTGCGGGAGCTGTGGCCACATTCCAGGAAGTTGCGGAGCTCCAGAGCCTTGAGCAGAAGGTGAGGAGAAGCCTGGATGACAACGGGTTCACCGCAAGATACCATTTCTCGGACATCATCTGCAGGAGCAAGGCAATGAAGGAATGCATCGAAATCGCCAGGGAATACTCCAGGTACGATACTCCTGTCCATGTGTGCGGTGAGTCAGGGGTGGGCAAGGAGCTTTTCTGCCAGAGCATGCACAATGAAGGCTCAAGGAAGAACGGTCCGTTTGTTGCGGTGAACTGCGCTGCGATACCGCCCAATCTCATCGAGAGCGAATTCTTCGGTTATGAGGAGGGCTCCTTCACGGGTGCGAGAAAGAAAGGGAAGCCAGGAGTATTCGAGCTTGCTCACAACGGTACTCTCTTTCTTGATGAGATAAGTGAAATCCCTCTGGAGCTTCAGGGAAGGCTATTGAGGGTGCTCCAGGAGAAGCAGGTGATGCGTATCGGGGGAGGGAAGCTTATCCCCGTTGATGTCAGGATAATCACGGCATCCAACAAGTATCTGAAGAAGATGGTTGATGACGAAGAGTTCAGGAAGGACCTTTTCTTCAGGATAAATGTGCTGACATTGAGGCTTCCGCCCCTATCCAAGAGGAAGGACGACATCCCTGTCCTTGCTGAGCATTTCATGAGGAAGTACGCTAAGGTCTACGGGAAGAAGCCCCTTGAGATCACGGAGAGGACAAAGGGGATACTCATGAACAGGACCTACGAGGGAAACATCAGGGAGCTTGAGAACATCGTCGAGAGGAGCGTCATCCTCGGTTCCTTCGACTATCTGAAGGAAGAGGTAATTTCACCAGGTTCAGTAAAGACTGAAAAAAGCACGGGACAATCAGGTGACCCGATCCTTGAAATCGCCAGGAAAGGCATGGCTCTCAAGACTCTTGAGGAAATGTACATAGAAAAGGTGCTGGAAGCTTCCTCTGGAAATGTGGGAGAAGCTGCAAAAATACTTGGGATAAACAGGACCACCCTCTGGAGAAGGATCAAAAGCGAAGAGAACTAAAATTCGATATGATGCATTTTGCAATTATTGTTGCGAAATGCATCATTTATTTTTGCAATATGCAACCAATCCGGCAGGCGTGAAAATGGCGTATTTCTAAAAAGTAAAGCATTTCAAGGGATTTAACACTTGGCACGCTAATTGCTAATATATTATCGAACTAATCAACAATAAATTTTCAGGAGGTCAACATGCAAATACTAAAGACCGTAAGAAGGATCCCCGGAGGACTCATGGTAGTCCCGCTTCTCTTGGGAGCTGCAATCAACACATTCTTTCCTAGCCTACTCACAATCGGTGGCTTTACAACACACCTGTTCAAGACAGGAGCGCTTCCGATACTCGCGGTATTCCTTTTCTGCAACGGAGCACAGATAAGTGTCAAGCAGGCAGGAGCGCCTCTTGCCAAGGGACTGGGACTTACACTCATTAAGTTCATAATCGGTGCCGGACTCGGAGTTCTTGTCAATACGTTTTTCGGACCTGCAGGAGTACTTGCAATATCGCCGCTTGCGATAATCGCTGCAATCACCAATTCAAACGGAGGCCTCTACGCGGCTCTCGCAGGAGAATATGGAGATTCAACTGACGTAGGAGCAGTATCAATACTTTCGATCAACGACGGACCGTTCTTCACGATGCTTGCATTCGGAATCACAGGAATAGCTACAGTTCCGATAATAGCTCTTGTAGCTACAATTGTTCCCATACTAATAGGCTTCATCCTCGGAAATCTTGATGAAGAGCTCAGGTCATTCCTTGACAAGGGAACAACAATACTCATACCGTTCTTTGCATTCCCCTTGGGAGCTGCCCTTAACTTCGGCCAGATAATCCAGGCAGGACTTCCTGGAATAGTTCTTGGTGCAGCATGCACGCTTTTCACAGGAATAGGCGGCTACTACACAATGAAGCTTCTTAAGGCTAAGCATCCTCAGGTAGGAGTTGCAATAGGAACTACAGCAGGAAACGCAGTTGCTACACCTGTAGCCCTTGCGGCAATAGACCCAAGCCTTGCTGCAATATCAGCACAGGCGACAGTACAGATAGCTGCAGCGATAATAGTCACAGCGATACTCTGCCCGATGTTCGTGAACTACATGGACAAGAGGGAGAAGGCAAAGATAGCTGCAAAGGCTCAGGCCGCTTAGGAGATTATCCACGGATACATCGCTTATAGCCTGATCCCATCTAAGGAGGAAATATCAATGACTAACATAAAATTGCCATACGGCCAGGGATATCTTGAAGCTCTGATACCTGACGAAAGGGTAGCCGGAATACTGGTATCTGACATGCATCACTACAAGCCAGCTGAAACTCAGGTGGAGATCGTAAGGAAGGCCATGGAGAATCCTATCGGTACGCCAAGGCTCAGGGAAATTGCAAAGGGAAAGAAAAAGGTTGTAGTAATAGCCAGCGACCACACGAGGCCGGTGCCAAGCAAGGTCATTATGCCTTTAATGCTTGAAGAGATCAGAAGTGGCAATCCTGATGCAGACATAACCATACTGATATCCACAGGATGCCACAGAGGAACAACAGAGGCTGAGCTTCTTTCAAAGTTCGGTCCTGAGATAATGGCAACGGAGAAGATATATGTCCATGACTGCGACGATGAGAGCATGCTCGTAAACATAGGGACTCTTCCTTCAGGCGGAGAGCTTATCATAAACAAGCTTGCCGTAGAGGCGGACCTTCTTGTTTCCGAAGGCTTCATAGAACCTCATTTCTTCGCAGGCTACTCAGGCGGAAGGAAGAGCGTGCTTCCCGGTATTGCCAGCAGGAAGACTGTAATGTTCAACCATAACGCAACCTTCATAGACAGTGACAGGTCAAGGACAGGTATTGTCGACGGCAACCCTATACACAGGGACATGCTGTATGCGGCAAGGGCAGCAAGGCTCGACTTCATTGTCAATGTTGTTATAAACTCGGACAAGGAAGCCATATTCGCTGTAGCAGGAGACTGCGACCTGGCTCACATAGAAGGAAGGAACTTCCTCAACAGCCAGTGCAAGGTATCAAGGATCCCAGCAGACATAGCGATAACCACGAATGCAGGATATCCACTGGACCAGAACATATATCAGGCTGTAAAGGGCATGACGGCTGCAGAGGCTACTCTCAATGAAGGCGGAGTGATAATCATCGCTGCAAAGTCTAACGACGGTCACGGCGGAGAAGGCTTCTACAAGTCCTTCAGCGAGGAGCAGGATGTATCGAAGATGATGGCTGAATTCCTTGCGACACCAAGCGAGGATACCATACCAGACCAGTGGCAGTCTCAGATATTCGCGAGGATACTTAAGAACTTCAAGGTCGTATACGTATCTGAAGCACCGGACAACATAGTGGAGGACCTCCACATGATCCCGGCACATTCAATTGAAGAGGCCATAAGGAAGGCAGATGAGATCCTCGGGAAATCTGATGCAAAAATCACTGTAATTCCTGACGGAGTATCAGTCATAGTATTATAATTAAAAGGAGCCCAGGGTTATGCCACGGGCTCCTAAGCAACATACAAGGGGGAAAACATGAAGAAAGTAGTACTCATACCGGATTCATTCAAAGGCACGTTAAGCTCAGCAAAGATATGTGAGATCATAGGGGGAAGGGTAGAAGAGCATTTTCCGGGCTGTGAAGTTGTTTCCATACCTGTAGCTGACGGAGGAGAGGGAAGCGTAGACTGTTTCCTTACAGCACTTGGCGGCGAGAAGGTTCACCTTACAGTCAAGAATCCTTATTTCGAGGATATGGAATCATTCTACGGGATAATCGACGAAGGAAAGACAGCTGTAATAGAGATGGCTGCGTGTGCAGGACTTCCGCTCGTTGAGGACAGGCGCGATCCAAGGAAGACCACAACCTATGGAGTAGGCCAGCTTATCCTTGATGCCGCAAATCGCGGTGTCAGCAAGATAGTCGTAGGACTTGGCGGAAGCAGCACCAATGACGGAGGCTGTGGAGCAGCAGCTGCCATAGGAGTAGGCTTCTACAATGAAAAGGGCGAGAAGTTCATACCTACAGGCGGAACGACACACGAAATAGCAAGGATAGACCTTTCAGAGAAGACAACGGCTCTTGACGGAATAGAGATAGTTACCATGTGTGACATCGACAATCCTATGTACGGAAAGACGGGGGCTGCCCATGTGTTCGGACCTCAGAAGGGTGCAGACCCTGAAATGGTCCTGTTCCTCGACGAAGGAATAAAGCATCTGGCAGAGGTCATAAACAAGGACCTGAAAATGGACCTTTCAGTTGTTCCGGGAACCGGAGCGGCAGGGGCCATGGGCGCGGGAATGATAGCATTCTTTGGTTCAAAGCTTCAGATGGGGATCGAGACTGTCCTTGACACTGTCAACTTCAGCGAAGTCATCGAAGGAGCCGATGCCATATTCACAGGCGAAGGAAAGATAGATTTCCAGAGCCTGAGAGGCAAGGTCGTCATCGGAGTAGCAAAAAGGGCAAAGACAAAGGGAGTTCCTGTAATTGTAGTTGCCGGCGGTGCAGACAATGGCATTGAAGAGGCCTATGAAGTGGGCGTTTCTGCAATATTCACCATCAACAGGCTTCCTGAGGCATTCGAGACAAGCAGGTACAAGAGTGTGGAGAACCTCACATTCACTGTGGATAATATCCTGAGGCTTGCAAAGACACTTAAGGGATAACTCAAACATATGCTTCATTGAAGAGAGGCTGGTCATCCGAATTTTTTGGATGGCCGGCCTCTCTTTTTGCTTTATGAGGATCCTCATTGGGTCATGGATTCCTTTTTGGTCATTTTGACCTTCTTATTCAAATATCTTTGTGAAATGGAAGGAGCCGCCCTGAATAATCAGGCCGGCTCCCCTCCAACAGTTAAAATAAGAGGTTTATTTGTAGTTGGCTATTTAAGGGCCCTGTGCTTTATCAGGTATGCATCTCGCAGGGAGTATACAGCCTGGGCTACAAGGCTATTTCTTCAGGCTGGCTGCCTTTGCCTGTGCTGCCTCTGATATTATGAGCTCGGCGCCAGTTGCAGCCTGAACTTCTTCTATGGTGTACTCCGCGTTGAAATCGTCAAGGACGAGTCCCGCAGGAGTAACCTTTATTACAGCCATCTCTGTGATTATCTCATTGACCTGTGAAGCTGCAGTAAGCGGAAGCGTGCACTGCTTGAGTATCTTGTGGGCACCCTTCTGTGTATGCTCCATTGCAACTACGACCTTCTTTGCTCCTACTACAAGGTCCATTGCTCCGCCCATTCCAGGTATCATCTTGCCGGGTATCATCCAGTTGGCAAGGTTACCCTTCTCATCAACCTGAAGCGCACCGAGAACTGTCATGTCAACATGCCCGCCCCTGATGATTCCGAATGATGTAGCTGAGTCGAAGAATGATCCGTGAGGAAGTATCGTAACAGGCATTCCGCCAGCGTTGAATATTGAAGGATCCTCTTTGCCGGCCTCCGGTGCAGGGCCGAGTCCCAGGAAGCCGTTCTCTGACTGGAATGTTACTGTGATCCCTTCAGGGACGAAGTTAGCTACTGCTGTGGGAAGACCGATTCCGAGGTTGACAACGTCACCGTCCTTGAGCTCTTTTGCCACTCTCCTGGCTATGAAATTTTTGATTTCGTTCTTGTCCATTAGTTCTTCCCTCCGTTGACGATGTATGTCACGAATATTCCTGGAGTCTTAACGTCGTTCTGGTTTATTTCACCGATCTCAACGACTTCTGCGACTTCAGCTATCGTTACGTCTGCTGCTGTAGCCATTAATGGGTTGAAGTTGCTCTTGGAGCCAGCGTATACGAGGTTACCGAACTTGTCGGCCTTCTCTGCGTATATGAGGGCAACATCTGCCTTGAGTGGGAGCTCAAGGAGATACTCCATTCCATTGATGACCATCTTTTCCTTGCCTTCCTCGACTATTGTTCCTACTCCGGTAGGAGTAAGGAATCCGCCAAGGCCTGCGCCAGCAGATCTGATCCTTTCTGCAAGGGTTCCCTGTGGAACCAGGTCAACCTCTGTTTCATTGGCTATCATCTGTCTTCCTGTCTCAGGGTTTGTTCCTATATGGCTTACGATTACCTTCTTGAACTGCTTATTTACAACGAGCTTTCCGACTCCCTTGTCAACGAAGGCTGTATCGTTGCATATGAGCGTGAGGTCCTTCACTCCCTTTGCTACGAGAGCATCGATGAGCTTCTCAGGTGAACCGCCTCCGAGGAAGCCTCCCACCATTATTACGGAGCCGTCCTTGACATGGCTTATTGCCTCTTCTATGGTGACTATCTTGTTCATCAATATTCCTCCTGTAACCTATTTGGAAACTATGACAGCAGTTCCCTGTCCGCCGCCTATGCAAAGAGTTGCAAGTCCGGTCTTGGCATCTACTCTCTTTGCCATTTCGTGTATCAGAGTGACAAGTATCCTTGCTCCTGATGCTCCGATCGGGTGACCAAGCGCTATTGCTCCGCCGTTGACATTTGTCTTCTCAGGGTCAAGCTCGAGGTCATGCATTACAGACATTGCCTGTGCTGCGAAGGCTTCGTTTGCTTCGATGAGGTCGAGGTCTGCAACTGTCATGCCGCCCTTTGCAAGAGCCTTTCTGACTGCAGGTATAGGGCCTGTTCCCATTATCTTGGGGTCAACTCCTGCTGAAGCATATGACTTGATGGTTACAAGAGCTGTGAGTCCGAGCTCGTCAGCCTTTTCTTTGCTCATTATCACAAGGGCCGCAGCTCCGTCGTTGATTCCTGATGATGAAGCGGCTGTTACTGTTCCATCCTTCTTGAATGCAGGCTTGAGCTTTGCAAGTCCTTCATAGGTCGTTCCGAACTTAGGGAATTCATCGGTGTCTACAACTACCGGGTCTCCCTTTCTCTGAGGGATGACTATAGGAACGATCTCGTCAACGAACCTTCCTGACTTGATTGCAGCCTCGGCCCTGTTCTGGCTGGTGGCTGCAAACTGGTCCTGACCTTCCCTTGTAAGTCCCCACTGGTCTACTATGTTCTCTGCTGTAACGCCCATATGGTAGCCGTTGAATACATCAGTAAGGCCGTCCTTGACCATGTAGTCTTCAACTGATGCATCGCCCATCCTCATTCCCCATCTTGAGGTCTTGAGAAGGTAAGGCGCCTGTGACATGTTCTCTGTTCCGCCGGCTACGATTATGTCAGCATCTCCCGCGATTATAGCCTGTGCCGCCAGTGCAACAGCCTTGAGGCCTGATCCGCAGACCTTGTTAACTGTGAATGAAGGAACCTCTATCGGAATTCCTGCATGAATGGATACCTGTCTTGCCACATTCTGTCCAAGACCTGCACCAAGAACGTTTCCGAATATGACTTCTTCAACGAGCTCTGGCTTGACTCCGGCCTTTTCAAGGGCACCCTTTACCGCTGCTGTTCCAAGGGCTACTGCAGAAACTTCCTTGAACTTTCCGCCGAAAGCACCTAGCGGAGTCCTTACTGCACTTACGATTACTACTTCTCTCATTTATTAAACCTCCTATAACTTTTGGTTTCACTTTCTTAATAGCAAAATCCATGCCAAATGCCTGAAATATTTCTGAAAACCTGTAAAGTGTTGAAATGGGCGGGTTTTGACAGACTTAAAAGAATTGTTCGCCAAAATCTGCAAATTGGGTTTTGTGTATCCAATTAGGTACACTTTGTGTTATGATGATTGTGAAATCTCGGTTAAACCTAACAAAATGAATGAAAACGTTGTGATTTATGCATTTTTTGAGTGTATCCAAGTGGATACATCTGGCGAAATACTGTATAATTTCAGGTACACTGGTTTTTTTGAAACAGATAGGATAAGTCAGCAAAATGAACGAAAAACGAGAATTCACCCAAAAGTTTACTAAATGTTAATATTATATCAATGGAGGGTTACATGGCTACTGACTATTTGGATAGGACAGATGAAGATGAGTACAGGCAGCTTGAACTCCTGAAGGAGAGCCTTGTGATGCTGGAGGATATCCTTACTTACGCCTACGAGGGGTATGTCCTTGTAGACAAGGAGGGCAGGATAGTCAAGATCAACTATGAGAAGCTTCTGGGAATCACAGAAGAGGAAGCTGTAGGCAAGGATGTCCGGGATGTGCTTGAGAATACAAGGATGCATATAGTCGTAAAAACCGGTGAGAAGGAGATCAGGGACGTGCAGCGCCTCCAGGGGCATGACATGATAACCAACAGGATTCCGATAATCAAGAATGGCAAGGTGATAGGTGCCGTTGGAACAGTATTGTTCAAGGACATCAGCGAAGTCAAGGAGCTTGCTCACCAGCTTCTGGACCTCCAGTCGAAGATCAACAAGTACAAAGGCGAAATTGAGAGGATAGAGGGGACAAGGTTCTCGTTCAACACCATCAACACGGTCAATCCGAAGATGCTTTACCTGAAGAAGGTGGGGGAGATGGCTGCGGAGTCGAACTCGACAGTCCTGATTACCGGTGAAAGCGGAACGGGAAAGGAAGTATTCGCCCATGCGATCCACAGCGCAAGCTACAGGAAGAACGGACCATTTGTTCCGATAAACTGCTCAGCCATTCCAAAGGAGCTTTTGGAATCTGAGCTTTTCGGATACGAAGAAGGAGCATTCTCCGGTGCCAAGAAGAAGGGAAAGCTTGGGAAATTCCACATTGCCGAGGGCGGAACCATTTTTCTCGATGAAATCGGAACAATGCCCCTTGACATGCAGGTCAAGCTGCTGAGGGTACTTGAGGCAAGGGAATTCGAGCCTGTGGGAGGAAACAAGACCATTTCGCTAGATGCAAGGATAATCGCTGCAACAAATGAAAATCTGGAGGAGAATGTCAGGACAGGCAAATTCAGGAAGGACCTCTACTACAGGCTGAATGTTGTAACGATAGACATTCCTCCCCTGAGGGAGAGGCTGGATGACATTCCGATCCTTGCTGAGGACCTTCTCAGGGGGCTTGAGCAGGAGTTCAAGATCGGAAGGAAGACGCTGGATGACAAGACTGTTGCTCTTCTCATGAACTACAGCTGGCCCGGAAATGTCAGGGAACTGAGGAACGTCCTTGAAAGGGCACTGACACTATCAACCAACAGGGTCATATTCCCATCAAGCCTTCCCGAAAGGCTGCAGAAGAAGAACAAGGGACTCGGACTTCAGGATATCTCCCCGATCAGCGAAATAGTTGAAAAGGCAGAGACAGAAGCGATAATAAACGCCATCAAGAAATCAAACGGAAACAAGACAGAGGCTGCGGAGAAGCTTGGGATACACAGGACTGCCCTGTACAAGAAGATGGCGAAGTACAAGATCGAGATGTAACAGGATAATAGCGATTGGAGGAATAGAATGCTTGGACTGGGTCTTATGGAACTATTGATGCTGATGCTTGCTGCCATGCTGACCGGATTTTCGAAGACAGCCGTATCGGGAGCCACACTTCCTGCAGTTGCCCTTGTGGCATACAGCTTCGGTGGAAAGCTTTCGGCAGGTATAATGCTCACTATGCTTATGGTCGCCGACCTCTTCGGGGTGTACAACTACGGCAAATACGGAAAGCTGAAGGACCTTATAAGGATCCTTCCTCCTGCCATAGCGGGAGTCTTCCTTGGAGCTGCGGTAGGCAGCTACCTTAATGATGCACAGTTCAAATTCCTGATTGGAGTTACTGTGATATTCTGCCTCGTGCTTCTCATATACATGGAAACAATAGGAAAGAATGCAAAGGTCCCAAGCGGTGCTCTTTTCCATGGAGCAACCGGCATAGTCAACGGCTTCGCTTCGATGGTCGGGAACGCTGCCAGCCCCATATTCAGCGTATACATGCTTTCGCTGGGATTCACAAAGAACAGGTTCATAGGGACTGCTGCCTGGTTCTTCTTTATTGTAAATATCGTCAAGTTCCCATTCCATGTATTTCTATGGAAGACTATAACACTCGAAACAGCAAGATACACCCTCTACATGCTTCCATTCATTGTATTCGGTGCAGCACTGGGAGTGTTCATGATAAAAAGGGTCAGCGAAAAGACCTTCAAGTACATAGTAATCGGAATGACCGCTCTTGCAGCACTCCGTCTTATGGTCTAGCCAGCAGACTCCGGATTTTATCCGGAGCTTTTTTTATCCTCTCTGAAGGAAATAACAAGAGGCTTATCAATGAAACTGACAGTATAAGAAGACTTAAGGGGCTTTTGAACCGGAGAATCCAGATGAATGGATCGAATTGAAATAAATAATATATTTCTGCAGAAATATTACACATATCACAGTAAATTAACAGACAATTTAAAAAATATTAGAATTGGATATATGAATACTTAAAATTTATCAATTATACATAGTAATATTGAGATATGATCTTCATGGTTCTCTTTGAGATATTAACAGAAGTTGTGATAATATGTTTTTGGAAAAGCTTTACAGAATTCTGATCAAGTATGTTAAATTTTGAACAGATGTTTTGAAACTCATTTGTAAGACATCAAGTTATCGAAGCATTTGGCCGAAAGGCCATGCAATATAGAAATGCAAGGAGGAGAAAAATGTTCAAGAAATTCACCAACGCCTGCGTATCCCTCGTCAACAAGTACCTACCCGATGCATTCCTGTTCGCAATCATCCTAACAATCATTACATTCGTTGCAGGTATCTTCATGACTGGCCAGACACCGATCGCAATGGTCAACCATTGGGGTAAGGGAGTATGGTCACTGCTGGCATTCTCAATGCAGATGGTTCTCGTACTGGTTCTGGGAAGCGCAATGGCCAAGGCACCTATAATCAAGAGGCTGCTTGTCAAGATTGCTTCAATGGCCAAGAACCCAGCACAGGCCATCCTTATAACAGGCTTCGTTTCAACAATCGCATGCTTCCTTAACTGGGGATTCGGCCTCGTTGTCGGCGCGCTCCTCGCAAGGGAGATGGCAAGGGCTGTAAAGGGGCTTGACTACAGGCTTCTTATCGCTACTGCATATTCAGGCTTCCTTATCTGGCATGGAGGACTTTCAGGCTCCATACCTCTGACACTCGCAGGAGGAACACCTGATGCGCTAAAGGCGCAGACTGCAGGAGCAGTGACTGCAGCAATACCTACCGCACAGACCATATTCTCAAACTTCAACATCACCATAGTCATCCTTCTTTTGATAGGTATTCCGCTTGTCTGCTATGCGATGATACCATCGAAGGAAAATACTGTAACCGTGGACCCCAAGCTCCTTGTTGACGCAGAGGTAAAGAGCTATGTTGCAAAGACACCTGCTGAAAAGCTTGAGCACTCAAGGATTCTCTGGGTACTGACCATAGCGCTTGCCGGAACATTTATAGCGTATACATTCGCAACCAAGGGCTTCAATCTGGACCTCAACATAGTAAACCTTATTTTCCTTACTCTGGGACTTCTGTTCCATGGAGACATAAGGAGATACATCGACGCAATTGAGGATTCTGCAAAATCATCAGCAGGAATCATACTACAGTTTCCGTTCTATGCGGGGATCATGGGCATGATGACAGGTGCAAACGCAGCGACATCAATTTCTCTTGCTTCAGTTATATCAAATGCATTCGTAAGCATATCCACTGTTACCACATTCCCTCTTTTCTCATTCCTTTCAGCAGGAATAGTCAACTTCTTCGTTCCTTCAGGCGGAGGACAGTGGGCGGTACAGGCTCCGATAATGATGCCTGCTGGACAGGCTCTTGGAGTGGCACCTAACGTGACAGCCATGACAATTGCATGGGGTGATGCGTGGACCAATATGATCCAGCCTTTCTGGGCACTTCCTGCGCTTGGAATCGCAGGTCTGTCAGCAAGGGACATCATGGGCTACTGCATAATAACACTTTTGCTTGGCGGAGTAGTCATATGCGGTGTATTCCTGGCATTCCCGCTTATGGGGCTCATATAGAAATTTAGAATGAAATGAAACAAGTCCGAAGCATTGGTTTAATGCTTCGGACTTGTTCCATATTATCCTGGATTCAGGGATGTCTTCTTGCGATATCGACAAACCTGAACTTGTCGGCGCAGTGCCTTGACTGGGTGTATTGAAAGAGGGCTCCGTTCTGGAGATAGACTAAAGTATTTACCACTGCGACCACATCGAAGCCCATGAGGTCAAGATTTTTCTCATCCTCTTCCGTAGCCCGTTCGATCACAATTTCCTTGTGTGCGTAGCCTATCTTAAGTCCCAGCTCCTTTTCCAGATATTCGTATATTGAATCTTCGCAAATCTTTATTGTAAGGTTCTCTACCAGGCTCTTCACGAAGTGGTCCTTGTCAAGGATCACACGTCTTCCGTCGATGGTCCTTACTCTTGTAACCGCCCATATTTCCTCATCGCTTCCGATACCAAGCTTCTCCCTTACGGATGGATTTCCTTTGCACGACCTGAGGCTTATGACCTTTGTCTTCGATTCACCTATGACCTTGCTGGAAGAAAGCTCCTTGAAGCTTATTAGACCTGCTACAGGAAACTCGAACCTGGTTAGCTCTGTCACGAATGAGCCTTTTCCGCGGATCTTCGTGATAAAGCCGTTCTCAAGTAAAAGCTGGAGGGATTTGCGCACGGTATCCCTTGAGATCCCGTATTCAGCCATCAGCTCGTTTTCTGAAGGCAGCTTGTCACCGGACTTGAGCGTGCCGTCCTTAATCATGGAATGAAGCGTGTTATACAGGTTTGAGTATTTTGCCATTTAAATCACCAAGAATCATTTTAGCACGAAGGATGAGTATCCTCAACATATAAGGCAAAAGACTCATAAGGCCTTATCGTTATCCTGTCTTCAGCCTTTGCGAGATCCCCGTAGTTCGATACGAGAACTGATTCAAGGGTGCACTTTCTGAAGTCAAGTTTCGTCTCATCAAGTACCTTGCTCAGGTCTAGCACTGTCTCCTCTTCGTAGAAGTTATTAACTACAAGAAGACCACTGGTACCCTTGCACCTTACATAGCATAGAAGGTGACTGTTTTCAATGTCTGTCATCCTGAAGGTGCCGTCTGATATGACCTCGTATTCTTTCCTGAGGGCTATCAGCTTCCTGTAGTGATCGAATATCGAATCCCTGGAAGACGTGTCCTCAGCTGCATTTATTCCTGGCACCTTTGAGAAGGGGAGCCAGGGGACAGCTGTGGTGAAGCCGTGTCCAAAAGAACCGTCCCATAGGATCGGCGTCCTGCCGTTGTCCCTTGATTTCGCCCTGAGGACCTCAAGGATCTCAGCCTCCGGCATTCCCTTTGAACTCAGGATGTCGTAATAGTTGATGCTTTCAACGTCCCTGTATTCTGAAATGTCGTCAAAGTATGCATTTGGCATTCCGAATTCCTCGCCCTGATAGATATAGGGCGTGCCGCGCATCAGATGTATGGAAGTTGCGAGCATCTTTGCGGATTCCCTGTGGTATCTGGTGTCGCTTCCGAAACGGGAAACAGACCTTGGCTGGTCATGGTTGTTGTAGAAGAGGGCCATCCAGCCGCCTTCATTTTCCATTCCTGTCTGCCAGTCGTTAAAGATATTCTTAAGCTCCATGAAGTCGAATTCCTTGAGAGTCCACTTGTCGCCGGCTTCATAATCCACCTTGAGGTGGTGGAAGTTGAAGACCATGCTGAGCTCCTCCTCGAGAGGGTTTGAATACCTGACGCAATTCCCGATGGAAGTTGAAGACATCTCTCCTACGGTTATCATTCCTCTGTGCCTTCCGAAGGTATTTCCTGCCAGCTCCTTTAAATATTCATGAACCTTGGGTCCGTCAGTGTAGAACCTTCTTCCGTCACCAATATGGTCATCCTCGAAAACTTCAGGCTTTGATATAAGGTTGACCACATCGAAGCGGAAGCCGACTACTCCCTTCCCGATCCAGAAATTCACAACATCAAAGAGCTCCTTCCTGAGGTCTTCGTTTTCCCAGTTCAGGTCAGCCTGGGTCCTGTCGAACAGGTGAAGGTAGTACTCGTCAGATCCTGCCACCCTCTCCCATACGCTGCCGCCGAACTTTGATACCCAGTTGGTTGGAGGAAGGGCCTCACGGCCCTTCCTGAAAATATAGTAGTCCTTATACTTCTTGTCTCCGGCGATCGCCTTTTGGAACCATTCATGCTCTGTTGATGTGTGGTTGAAGACCATGTCGAGCATTATGCCGAGTCCTCTCTTTTTAGCCTCAGCAATAAGCAATTCAAGGTCCTCCATGGTGCCGAAGGATGGATCTATCCTGTAGTAGTCTGCCACATCATAGCCGTTGTCATTCATCGGCGAGACAAAGACAGGCGTCAGCCAGAGACAGTCAGCGCCAAGACGCTTAAGGTAGTCCAGCTTCATTGTGATTCCTGCGATGTCACCCTTTCCGTCACCATTTGAGTCCATGAAGGATTTGACGTAAATCTGGTAAATGACCTTGTCCTTAATGCTTTCCATGGCAATTCTCCTTTGTTGGTCGATGGTTATCTGAGTGTTATGGTCCTGCCTGCAAGTACGCCCTTCTTCTCGAAGAAGACTGTCAGGGTGAAGGGGACGACTATTGCGATAAGCATGCATATGGCGAATATTCCCATGTACGGCCCCTGTATCGAAAGTATCCCGGGAAGCCCGCCTACTCCTATGGAGTTGGCCATTACACCGGTGCTTACCGACAGGATCGATGCGATCGCAGATCCGATCATGGCCGCAAGGAACGGATAGACATACTTGATGTTTATACCGAACATGGCAGGCTCCGTGACTCCCATGTAGCAGGATATGGCAGCCGGTATTGATACGGCCTCCTCATCCTTGTTTCCTCTGTGCATGTAGATTATGGCGAGAACTGCCGAGCCCTGTGCGATATTTGAAATTGCTATCATAGGCCACAGGTTTGTTCCGCCGAATTCTGACATTAGCTGAAGGTCGATGGCATTGGTCATATGGTGCAGTCCTGTTATTACAAGAGGAGCATATGCAAAGCCGAAGAGTCCTGCGAACAGCCATCCGAATGCTGAAGTAAGTCCTGAATAGACGATGTCCGAAATGAAGCTTCCTATCTTCCAGCCTATCGGTCCGAGAACCGTATGGGCAAGCAGTACTGTAGGGACGAGTGCGAAAAACGGAACCAGTATCATCGAAAGGTAATCAGGTACGATCTTCTTGACCTTCTTTTCAAGGAATACAAGTGTAAAGCCTGCAAGCATTGCCGGGATTACCTGTGCCTGGTAGCCTATCATGTTTACCTGAGCGAATCCGAAGTCCCAGAAAGGGATCTTTGTTGCTCCTGCGACGCCGTATGCGTTAAGAAGCTGTGGTGAAACAAGGGTAATACCTAAAACTATACCGAGTATCTGAGTAGTGCCGAGCTTCTTTGATATGGACCATGTGATTCCGACAGGCAGATAATGGAATATCGCTTCTCCTATGAGCCACAGGAAGTGGTTTACCCCTGCCCAGAACTGGGATACCGATGTTATGGTCTTGGTCCCGCCTTCAAGAAGAGGTACGGCATCGATGAGGTTCCTGAAACCGAGTATGAGACCTCCGACGACAAGTGCAGGTATGAGCGGTGCGAATATCTCGGCGAGGTTGGCAAGGGTCCTCTGCAGCAGGCTCATGTTAGACTTGGCTTCCTGCTTTACAGCGTCCTTCGACACTCCCTCGATTCCTGATACTGCGGTAAAGTCATTGTAGAAGTTAGCTACATCGTTGCCAATTATGACCTGGAACTGCCCTGCCTGAGTAAAGCTTCCCTTTACGCTCTTAAGAGCCTCGATTCCCTTGATGTCAGCCTTCGTAGGATCCTTCAGCACGAATCTCAACCTTGTGACGCAGTGGGAAACGGCAGTGATGTTCTCCCTTCCGCCGATCAGTTCAAGCATCCTTTTCGATTCTTCAGTGTACTTTCCCATATTTGACCTCCCTGAATAATGACTTGTACGTACAAGTTTCGCTTTCAATATACACCAACTAAAAACTCCCGTCAATACGTTTACATCAACTCTCTGAAATCATTTTTTGATGCGAATTGTGTGTGATTTTGCGGGTTCCTGGGATATCAGGCATGTGATCAGTGTCATGATGATATTTCAAGGTTTTTGTGGTATATTTTCCTTAATGGTAAAAATCTGGTATCAAGGCAGGAGGAGTATCCAAATGTTCAAGCTTTTCAAGAAACAGAAGACAGAGATCGTGTCACCGGCAGCAGGCTTGTTGAAATCAATAACTGAGGTTCCGGACCAGGTATTCGCATCCAGGATGATGGGAGACGGATTCATAGTCAGTCCCGAGACCGGAGACATATTCTCACCGATCGACGGAACTGTTGCAATGATATTTCCTACAGGACATGCTTTAGGACTCAAAAGCCCTGACGGGATCGAGCTTCTTGTGCACATAGGAGTGGATACCGTGGCCCTGAACGGTGAAGGCTTCGAGAAGATCGTAACAGAGGGACAGAGTGTGAAGAAGGGAGACCTTATTGCAAGGTTCGACCTTGAAGCGATAAAGGCAAAGGTACCGTCAGCCGACATCATCATAGTATTTACAACTGAGGAAGCGTGTGAAGTCCTGAAGGCAGGGAAGAGAGTCGCAGCCGGCGAAGCGGATATAGTGGAATACAAGAAGAAGTAGAAACAAACAGGCTGAAGCCATTTAATTAGGGCTTCAGCCTGTTTGTTTTACTGGGACTCATATCCCTTTATGATCCTTGAAGAGTTAACGCCTTTGTTCTCCCCGATTTTCTCTATCAGGGCATCCTTGTCATCAGATGACCTGAGGTCAAGGGTGAAAAGGCAAGTGCCAGTACCTTCCTTGCCTGACTCAAGGTGTTCAAGGTCAAGGACTTTTGCACCGATCCGAGACAGGTATGCTTCAATAGCAGCGAGGGTCGACTGATTGCCGTCATAAGAAATCTCTATCGTAAGCACTCCGGTCTTTTTGAACATGACCTCCTGCAGCCTGCCGAGTGCGAGAAGTACTGTCAGTGCCAGGAGAGAGGTGCCGACGCCGACAGCATAGTAGCCCATTCCTACTGAAAGTCCGGCTACTGCCACCAGCCAAAGCGATGCAGCTGTAGTAAGCCCTTTTATGTAGTTCCTCGTAAGGAAGATGGTTCCTGCACCAAGGAAGCCGATTCCGCTTATTACTGCAGCTCCGAGCCTTCCGACATCGACCTTGACAGCCTCTCCGAGGGCGGGATTCTCTGCAATCAGCCTTCCGGCCTCCTCAAGCATTGAGATCTGCAATAGCGACACTGATGCTGCGCCAAGGCTTACAAGCATATGTGTCCTGAATCCGGCTGGCCTGTTCCTGTATTCGCGCTCATATCCGATGGCGCCTCCCAGTAAAAGGGCTATGAAGAGTCTTGTGAGTACGGTCAGCGTGGTCATGGATAAAACCTCCGTAACATTACTTCATAAAAACTTACAGATTTGTTATTCAGACAGCCTTTTCTTCCATCCCGAAAAGCTCCATGAGCTTCAGCCCTATACCTGACTCATGGTTCGGAGGTGCAATGCCGTCAGCTGCATTTTTCACCAAATCTGATGCGTTCTCCATGGCAAAGCCAAGGCCCGCATATCTCAGCATCGTGACATCATTCTCCCCGTCTCCGAAGCATATGACATCCTTCTGGTGTATTGAGAAGTGCTCAGCGAGTGCCTTAACGGCGTAGCTTTTGTCAACCTTGCCAGGTATGAGCTCGATGTTATCCCTGCCTGAGCTCTGTATGGTTACCCCGGACAGTTTCTCAAGCTCATTTCGCATCGCTGTGAGCCTGCCCGGATTGTTCTTTGATACTACTATCCCGTTCACAATTGAATCGGAGTTCTTCCTGATTACTGATTCATTTGCAGCGAGCAGCGTCCTTACCCTATATTCCCTGGGAACCCCCTTGTTGTATATGAGCTTTGTTATGAGGGCGCCGCTGATGGTGCTTGAAAAAACCGTATCATGGGTGAAGTAGCTTAGTGTCACTCCGAAGTCCTTTGCCATCCTGAACATCTCAGCGGCCAGGTCCTCATCGAAATGGCTCTTGTGGAGCTTTCCATCCCCCGTATCATATACGCTCCCGTTTGAAGCGATAAGAGGCACGTTATCTCCGAAATTTCCTGATATGTATTTTGCGGACTGGAAGATCCTGCCGGTTGCGACAGTGAATATATGTCCTCTCTTCATAAGCTCTTTTATTACTTCCATATTAAGCTCCGATACTTTGCGGTCGCTGCCGAGCAGTGTTCCGTCAAGGTCTGAGCAGATAAGTTTTCTTTGCATTTTTCCTCCCTGAAAGGCAGTTGACGCCAAAAAAGCGGATTATCCTTTCCAAGCTCTGTTAATAATCGTTAATTTCCTACATAATATATGTATATTATGACACATGCAACTGAAATGATGTGCGTATTTTGAAATTTGGAAATCAATTTGAACTGTACATATATGACTGGAGGAAACCAAATGGCTAAGATAAGGACCAATTTCGTCTGTCAGGGCTGTGGGGCGACATCGCCGAAATGGCTTGGCAAATGTCCTGAATGCGGTGAATGGAACAGCTTCGTTGAAGAGGAGCAGAAGACAGAGATAAAGAGGAAGGAAGGCATAGGAAACTTCAGCACTCCTAAGAAGATAGAGGACATAGTTTCAGGGGACAAGGAGAGGCTTGATACCGGGATAGCGGAGCTTAACCGTGTGCTTGGCGGAGGACTTGTCAGGGGATCGCTTACACTTATCTCCGGAGACCCGGGTATCGGAAAGTCCACTCTTCTTCTTCAGTGTGCACACAATATCTCAAAAAGCTACGGAAAGGTCCTTTATGTTTCAGGAGAGGAATCAGAGGAGCAGATAAAGATAAGGGGTGACAGGCTGAAGGCAAAGGCAAGCAACCTGTATGTGGTATCTGAAACCTCCCTTGACCTCATCGAGAAGCATATAGAGGACCTGAGTCCTGTCTTTGTCATAATCGACTCGATACAGACGATTTATTCGGACAAGGTCGTCTCTGCACCCGGCTCTGTATCCCAGGTGAGGGAGTGCGCAAACGGACTCATGAGGATCGGAAAGACAATGGGCATATCCCTGTTCATAGTCGCCCATGTCACAAAGCAGGGTGAGCTTGCAGGACCCAGGGTCCTTGAGCATATGGTGGATGCAGTGCTTTCCTTTGAGGGAGAGAGGACTGAGGAGCTGAGGATACTAAGGACAATGAAGAACAGGTTCGGTACCACCTCTGAAATCGGAGTATTTGAAATGAGGGCTGAAGGGCTGATGGAGGTCTATGACCCTTCAAGGATCTTCCTTGAGGATGACATGGAGTCAAAGGAAGGCTCAGTGGTAATAGGTATAATGGAGGGCACGAGGCCGATACTTGTCCAGGTGCAGTCGCTGGTAGCTGAGACGAAGGCCGTAATGCCGAGAAGGACATCGATAGGAATCGAGGCACCGAGGCTGAACCTCATACTTGCCGTGCTTGAGAAGAAGCTCAGGATACCATTCTATTCAAGTGACGTTTATGTCAATGTTGTCGGAGGACTGTCCATAGAAGGCACCACACAGGACCTTGGAGTCGCCCTCAGCCTGGTGTCAAGCGCCAGAGGCCAGGAGATGAAGTACAGGAACATATTGGCGATCGGTGAGATCGGGCTTACAGGTGAGATCAGACCAGTAAGCAATGTTGAGAGGCTTATAGGGGAAGGCAGGAAAATGGGCTTCGAGACCTTCGTGATCCCCAAAAGGAGCGCTGAGAAGCTCAAGCTGAAGGGTGAGGGCATAATACCAGTGGGTTCCCTGAGGGAAGCAGTAAACAGGCTCTTTCAGGTTTAATGTGTTTTAAAGGTAAGTGCACTACGATTGTAGATACACCAAATCCTTATCAAATTCCAATAATTTTCGGAATATTGCATTGTGCTATACCATGGATGCCTGTTTAAATTGTATAATAAAAGACAAACGAACAAAATAAAACTAAGGAGGTGGATATCATGTTGAAGAACCTGATAAGAGGCATAGTGACCATCCTCGGAGCCGTCATAGGCGGACTTCTGGGAAACTACCTTACCTCATCCGAGTATCTCAACCAGTATCCCATATTTGAAAATCTGGTAGCAAAAATCGCTTTGATTGCAACACTCACCCTTATCTTCGGAATCATATTTTTTATTATTTCATCAAGGTTATATTCCTTGATATTGAGTGCAAACAAAGCGGCCGAAAAGAACCTGTCCAAGATGACGATCCATGAGATGTTCCTTGGAGCTGCGGGAGCCATAGTGCTTCTTGTCATCACATTCTTCCTGACAAGGCCTCTTAACGACATATTCCCGCCAGTCGGAAGCATAGTCGTTGTGCTTCTTAACATCCTTGCCGCACTTCTCGGAGCTAACGTAGCAATAAAGAAGGCTGACGACTTCTATTCCTTCTTCCAGAGCATAGGGAGAAGGGGTCAGGGTCAAACACAGTCAAAGGACAAGGAGAAGGACAGCAAGAAATACAAGGCGATGTACAAGGGAGACCCGAAGGTCCTTGATACTTCGGTAATCATCGATGGCAGGATATTCGATATCTGCCAGACAGGATTCATAGAAGGGAAGCTCATAATACCTTCTTTCGTGCTTGAGGAGCTGAGGCATATCGCCGATTCGTCGGATAGCCTCAAGAGGAACAGGGGAAGAAGGGGTCTGGACATCCTCAATAAGATCCAGAAGGAGCTCGACATCGAGGTTGAGATCTGGGACAAGGATTTTCCGGAGATCGCGGAAGTCGACTCAAAGCTTCTTAAGCTTGCGACAGTAGTATCGGGAAAGGTAGTCACAAATGACTACAACCTGAACAAGGTTGCTGAATTCCAGGGGGTCCCTGTACTTAACATCAATGAGCTTGCAAACGCGGTGAAGCCTGTGCTTCTTCCGGGTGAGGAAATGAACCTGCTCATATCCAAGATAGGAAAGGAAGCCAACCAGGGAATCGGGTACCTTGACGACGGTACGATGATCGTTGTTGAGGGCGGAAAGAAATCAATAGGAAACGAGATAGACATACTTGTTACCTCCGTACTTCAGACTGCGGCAGGCAGGATGATATTCGCAAAGCCCAAGGGGGAATAGCAATTGGTCGGAGCAGTGATAGTCTCAGGAGGCAAAGGCAGCAGGATGGGAGCTGATGTTCCCAAGCAGTACCTGGACCTTGAAGGAGTACCGGTGCTTGCAAGGACACTGACTGCATTTTGCGATATGGAGTTCATAGACAACATCGTTCTTGTTCTTCCAAAGGATGAATGGGAAACCTTCAAAAGCCTTCCACATTCCTTTGGAAAGGAAATACATCTTGCTGCCGGTGGACCGAGGAGACAGGACTCAGTAAGAAGCGGACTAAAGGCACTGGATTCACTTCAATCTGGTGGAATCGCAGTGATCCATGACGGGGCAAGGCCTCTTGTGACTGAAGGCATCGTCAGGGAAGGTGTGGAGCTATGCAAGGTGCATGGAGCCAGCGCATGCGGGATGAAGCCGAAGGACACTATAAAGGTGCGGGGTGAAGATGGCTTTTCAAGGGAAACCTTGAACCGGGACTCTCTCTTTTCTGTCCAGACACCTCAGGTCTTCGGCCTTCAGAAGATACTGAAGGCCCATGAAGAGCTTGAAGCTTCAGGCGAAGAGGTCACTGACGACACAGCGGCCTACGAGAAATTCACAGGCAGGGTTTACCTCTATGAGGGAAGCTACGAGAACATCAAGATAACCACGCCGGAGGACATGGCAGTGGCTGAAGCGATAATATCAAGAAGAAAAGCTAAAGGATGATATTCAAGGCTCCGCAATTGCGGAGCCTTTGAACTTTCACTGTAAAATTCTGCATGAAAACGGTATGATATTGGGAGAAGATATATCTCCGGAAGAAAGATCCGTTTTTAATCGGATCAGCAGGGATATGACCTAATGAATTCTAGCAATGAGGTATAGGAGTTATTTATGAAGAAGTATGTCATAGCACTGGATCAGGGAACCACAAGCTCAAGGGCAATAGCATTTGATAAGGAACAGTCTGTGATAGCTGTAGCCCAGAAGGAATTTACCCAGTTCTATCCGAAGGAGGGTTGGGTGGAGCATGACCCGATGGAAATATGGTCGTCCCAGTACAGCGTGCTCACTGAGATCATGGCAAAGGCAGGGATAACTGCCGAGGAGATCGCAGCGATAGGTATAACCAACCAGAGGGAGACGACTATAGTCTGGGAAAGGGCTACCGGAAGACCTGTATATAATGCCATAGTATGGCAGTGCAGGAGGACCGCCGGGATGTGCGACGAGCTCAAGGCAAGGGGGCTCGAGCCATACGTCAGGGAAGCCACAGGATTGCCGGTTGATGCATACTTTTCGGCTACGAAGATACGATGGATCCTTGAGAATGTTGAAGGTGCAAGGGAAAAGGCTGAAAAGGGGGAGCTTCTTTTCGGGACTGTCGACACCTGGCTGCTTTGGAAGCTGACAGGAGGCAGAGTCCACGCCACTGACCACACCAATGCATCCAGGACAATGCTCTACAACATACGTGACCTGAAATGGGATGAGAGGCTTTTAAAGGAGCTGGGGATACCACGCTCAATGCTTCCAGAAGTAAGGAAGTCATCAGGCGTATACGGCGAGACCAATATCGGTGGTGTCATGGTTCCGATATCAGGGATAGCAGGTGACCAGCAGGCAGCCCTTTACGGCCAGACCTGCTTCGAGGCAGGGGAGGCAAAGAACACCTACGGAACAGGCTGCTTCCTTCTCCTTAACATCGGCAGGGAGATGAAGCTGTCTGAGAATGGCCTCCTGACTACAATAGCAGCTACATCAGGCGATGAAGTCAAATATGCCCTGGAAGGGTCGATTTTCGTCGGAGGAGCCATTGTCCAGTGGCTGAGGGATGAGCTCATGCTCGTGCACGACTCGAAGGATACGGAGTATTTCGCAGGAAAGGTGCCTGACAACGGTGGTGTATACATTGTCCCTGCATTCGTAGGGTTGGGAGCACCATACTGGGACCAGTATGCGAGAGGCGCCATATTCGGACTCACGAGAGGCTCGAACAGATACCACATAATCAGGGCTGCTCTTGAATCAATTGCCTATCAGACAAGGGACGTGCTTGAGGCCATGGAGAAGGATGCTGGAATAAACCTTGGCAGCCTCAGGGTTGACGGAGGGGCTTCCTCAAACAAATTTCTCATGCAATTCCAGGCGGATATCCTGGACAGGACAGTGATCAGACCGGCTATCAAGGAGACCACTGCACTGGGTGCAGCGTATCTTGCGGGAATTGGTGCCGGATTCTGGAAGGATGAAGCTGAGGTCAAGGGGAAATGGGATGCGGTTAACAGGTTCGAACCAAATATGTCCCGATCCTTAAGGGATGCACTTGTGTCAAAATGGAAAAAGGCTGTGGAGAGAACCAGAGGATGGGAAGAATGATCTGGGATAAACCAGACAGCCTGACAAACTGAATCATCAACAAGTACCCCGGGACTGTGAGTCCCGGGGTACTTGCACAAAAATATACCGAACCTTCATAGGATGCTCACAATTGGATATTACAATTATGGTACCGGAAATACAGCCTGAGGAGGATGGGAGCATGTCTGTTAAAAGAACTGGCCTTGGACTTTACGCTGCCCTGGCGGCGTCGCTTATAATATTTGGCGTTATTGTCTATTTGCTTTTCCTGAACTTTTTCCCGATTGCTTACGAACCTGCCGTGGAAAACGGAAACAGGCTTAAGATACCCGCTGTTCTGCATGACTATGACCCGTCTACTGACAACGCCCTTTACGAGATAGTGGTGGAGAAGGGAAAGACAGCCTTCGTGGACGGAAAGGAAGCGGACACTCTGGGCTACAACGGAACCTACCTTGGTCCGGTCATAAGGCTAAGGCGCGGAGAGACTGTGGAGATGAATGTTGCCAATGAGCTTCCAGAACCTACGACCGTCCACTGGCATGGGCTGATAGTGGATGGTGAGGATGACGGGGGTCCGCACAATGGGATACAGCCAGGTGAAAGATGGGCACCTGTTTTTACTGTGGACCAGGGTGCAGCTACCCTCTGGTACCACCCTCACCTCATGGGCAATACATCGGACCAGGTCTATTACGGTCTTGCAGGCCTTATCTATATCGATGATGAGGTCTCGGACAGCCTTGGATTGCCTGACGAATACGGAGTCGACGACATACCGCTCATAGTACAGGACAGAAGCTTCAGCTCTGACGGCAGCCTTGACTACAGGGTCAACATGATGGGGGTCATTCCAGGGGACACCATGCTTGTTAATGGGGTGATCGGACCGTTCTATGATGTGACTGCGAAGAGGCTAAGGATGAGGATATTGAACGGGTCGAATTCCGAGAGCTTCACCTTTGCACTTAGCGATGGAAGCAGCTTCGATATGATAGCATCGGACGGAGGACTTCTTGAAGAGCCCTATGAAACTGACGAGATAACGCTATCCCCCGGCGAAAGGGCTGAAATAGTTGCGGATCTCTCAGGAAAAGAAGGAAAGACGCTTCAGCTTCAGGCGGGAAACAGAAATATACTAGAACTGAGGATAGCCTCTGGCCTCAAGGACAACGGAAGTGTGCCCGAAAATCTTGCGAAGATCGGGGAGCCCGAATCCCAGACAGGACTTAA
>DIXH01000021.1:35527-88256 GCA_002428605.1 Clostridiaceae bacterium UBA6085 | reverse complement strand
CTTTTTCAGCCGCGTAGTCCCTGTCCTTGTTGAGCTGGACTATGAGTGCGTCAAGACCTTCGAACTTTACCTCTCCCCTCATGTATTCCATGAAGTAGAGCCTGACCTCTTCACCGTATATGTCCTCATTGAAGTCAAGTATGTAGGTCTCAATGGTGAGCCTCTGACCCTCGTCTATTGTAGGATTATAGCCAACGGAGCTTATGCCCCTGTGCAGCTTTCCCTTGACCCAGATGTTGGTGTAGTACACTCCTATCTTCGGTATCAGGTACTTGTTGTCATAGGTCATGTTCGCAGTGGGGAAGCCGATTTTCCTTCCTATCTTGCGGCCGCCTACAACGGTTCCCCTAAGCATAAATGGCTCGAAAAGCACTGCGTTAGCTTCCTTGACATGCCCGTTTATGATAAGGTCTCTGATCCTTGTTGAACTTATTACCGCCTCGTCCATTTTCGCTGCTTCAAGGACCATGAGCTTAAATCCATATTTATGGGAAAGCTCCAGAAGTGAATCCACATTTCCCCTGTTCTTGTATCCGAACTTGTAGTTGAAGCCTACAACAAAGCCTTTGGCGTTGTACTTGTCCATGAGCATGGTTATGAATTCTTCAGGTCCGGTCATCATGTAGCCCTTGGTGAAAGAAATCATCGCCGTTACATCTATACCCGAGCTTTCCAGAAGATGAAGCTTCTGCTCGTTGTCCATAAGGAGCTTCGGCACGGCTTCAGGCTTTGCGACTGTGAGAGGATGGTTCTTGAACGTGTAAACCATGCTCTTGACACCATCTGCAAGCGCTTCATCCACTACCCTGTTGATCAGCGACATATGGCCCATGTGAAGCCCGTCAAAGCTTCCCAGGGCTATGTATGTCCCCTCATTCAGTTCTCCCTTGTATGTCTCATCTATTACTATCATTTTAACCTCACACTAGATTGAGCTTAAGGTAGAAGAAGTCTTCCAGGCGCTCTCCGAGCCCCAGGAATCTCCCTTCCTCCGAATAGACCCTGTATGTTCCAGAATTTGCCAACTCTGTCACCCTGGTGTCCCTGATCCTCACACCATTGACAAGAAGCTTCCTGAAGCCCTCCGGGATCGTCAGGCTGTCATATTCTGAAAGGACTTCCTCCATGGGTATCAGGTGCTTTTCAGGCTCATCAGCAAGCCCTTCCACCGTCACGGCATTCTCCAGGGTGAACGGACCTGTCCGTTCCCTCATAAGGCTTGTCATGACCGCACCGCATGAAAGTTCCCTTCCAACGTCATCTATAAGGCTCCTTATGTAGGTGCCTTTTCCGCAGTCAACCCTTACAGAACCTCTTCTGCCATCGAAGGCCAGAAGCTCGATCGATGTTATCTCTATTTCACGGGCTTCCCTGTCGATCTCTATGCCATTCCTTGCAAGCTCATAGAGCCTGACTCCATCCTTTTTCAAGGCGGAATACATTGGCGGAGTCTGGAGGGTGTTCCCGATATGGTTTGCGAATGCTTTCCTTACCTCTTCCTCGGCAGGTATCGGACCATTTGTCTCCGTAACCTCACCGAAGGCATCAAGGGTGTCTGAAACCAGTCCAAGCTCAAAGCCTGCAACATAGGTCTTTTCTTTACCCATTATGTAGTCTACAAGCTTTGTTGCCCTTCCTACACATATTGGAAGGACCCCCTCAGCCTCAGGGTCAAGAGTCCCGGTATGCCCCGCCTTTTTTACATTCAGGGTCTTCCTGACTCTCGACACGCACTTGAAGGAGGTTTCTCCCTTTTGCTTGAATATGTTAATCACACCGTCCATCAGGCAGCATCCTTTCTACTATCATAAGAATCTGCCTTTTGGCATCTTCAACATCCGCAGCCTTGATATTGCCGCCGGCAGCACGCACATGGCCTCCGCCTCCGAACACCTCGCATATGGCCCTTGCGTCAAGAAGAGATTTTGTCCTGATGCTTACCCTGAAGAACCCTTCAGCCTCCTTGAGAAGCACTGAAACATCGCAAGTCTTCGATTCAAGTCCGTAGTTAACGATGTCCCCAGAATCCCTGTCAGAAATTGAAAGGCTGTTGAAGTCCTCTGCATTAAGATACATGAACGTCACGAAGCCATCCATCCGCTCCTCGAGGGACTGCAGGGCCTTGCCCATAAGCTTGAGCCTCGCAAAATCCCTGGTCTTGAACAGTACCCTGTGTATCATCGGGAAGTCTATGCCAGTCTCCATAAGCTCCTTGGCTATGATATGGGTTTCGCCCGTTGTCGACTCAAAGCTGAATGATCCGCAGTCTGCGACTATCCCGGCGTAAAGGCTCTCTGCGATACCCTTTGTTATGGTAACGCCCATGAGCCTGAGCAGCCTGTAGACGATCTCAGCTGTGGCGGATGCTTTTGTATCGACGTGGTTTTCCACACCGTACATGTCGTTGGACAGGTGATGGTCGATGTTAACGACCGGCACTGTACCTACCGAGTCAAGGTCCAGAGAAAGCCTGTCAAGGTTCCCGCAGTCAAGTGCGATCAGAAGTCCTGATTCCTTGGGGATCTTAGGGCTGGTACCAGTATACTCTTCGTAAAGAGTAAGAAATGTCAGGTTATCGGGAGCCTTGTCCCTGGAAATCACCACTGCATTCTTGCCCAGCGACCTAAGACCCAGAACCATGGCAAGCGTGCAGCCCACGGCATCCCCATCAGGGGCGACGTGGGTCACGACTGCAATATTGTCTTTTTCAGAAATGAGCCTTGCTATTTCAAGTAGTCCCATTCTTGTCATCCTTGTCATTTGAGATACGCCTTATGAGGTCATCAATATGCATACCCCTGTCAATGGTGGTATCAAGCATTATGACCAATTCAGGCGTATGCCTGAGATTCATCCTTCTGCCTATCTCACGTCTCAGAAAGCTCGAAGCGTTCTTTATCGCCTCAAGGCTGTCCGCCTTTTCCTTATCGGTACCGAATATGCTTACATATACCTTTGCATAGCTAAGGTCCTTTGTGACTTCAACATCAGTGATGCTGACCATGGCTGTAAGCCTTGGGTCCCTGATGTCTGTCATTACAAGTGAGGCGAGCTCCTTCTTCATTTCTTCGTTGATCCTTCCGGATCTGTATCTTGCCATCGGAAAACCTCCTTCCTACAGCTTGTTCCTCTTGATTTCCTCCATCACGAAGGCTTCGATTATGTCGCCTTCCCTGATGTCGTTGAACTTCTCTATGGAAAGTCCGCACTCGTAGCCTGCAGCGACTTCCTTTACATCATCCTTGAATCTCTTGAGCGATGCAAGCTTTGTCTCGACAAGTATTATGCCGTTCCTAATGAGCCTTATCTCAGAGTTTCTTGTTATCTTGCCTGTAAGCACATATGCTCCGGCTATGGTGCCGATTGCGGATACCTTGTAGGTAGCCCTGACCTCGACTCTCCCCTGTATTACTTCCTTGATGTCAGGCATCAGCATGCCTATCATCGCAGCCCTTATGTCGTCAACCGCGTTGTATATGATCCTGTAGGTCTTTATATCGACCTTTTCCTTTTCGGCAAGTGCTGCCGCATTGTTGTCAGGTCTTACATTGAAGCCGATGACTATTGCATTTGAAGCGGTAGCAAGTGATATGTCGGTCTCTGTTATGGCACCTACTCCGTTATGTATTACCCTTACCTTGATTTCATCGGTTGAAAGCTTCTCAAGTGATCCCTTGAGGGCTTCTATGGATCCCTGCACATCCGCCTTTATTATTATCGGAAGCTCCTGGATCTTGCCTTCCTTCATCTGGCTGTAAAGGTCCTCGAGGGATACCCTTACTGAACTCTGAAGCTGGCTTCTTTCCTTGATCTTCCTTGCCTCTGCCATTCCCCTTGCAGTCTTCTCATCCTTGACTTCATGGAACTTGTCACCTGCAACAGGAACATCTGAAAGTCCAAGCACCTCAACAGGTATTGAAGGACCGGCGCTCTTTATCTTCTTCTGCTTGTCATCGAACATTGCCCTTATCCTGCCGTATGTCGATCCGACAAGTATCGAATCTCCTACGTTAAGGGTACCCTTCTGTACGAGAAGCGTCGCAAGCGGACCTCTTCCCTTGTCAAGCTTTGATTCTATGACAGTTCCGGTAGCCCTTCTGTTGGAATCTGCCTTGAGCTCCTTCATTTCGGCTGTCAGAAGAACCATTTCAAGCAGGTCATCGATACCGATCTTTGCCTTTGCTGATACCGGAACGCAGATGGTGTCTCCACCCCACTCCTCGGATACCAGACCGTACTCAGTAAGCTCCTGCTTTACCTTCTCGATATTGGCTCCTTCTTTGTCTATCTTGTTGATAGCCACAACTATAGGAACATTTGCCGCCTTGCAGTGGTTTATTGCTTCCTCAGTCTGAGGCATGATTCCATCGTCTGCAGCGACAACAAGGATGACTATGTCAGTTATCTGTGCTCCCCTGGCTCTCATGGCAGTAAACGCCTCATGGCCCGGTGTGTCGAGGAACGTTATCTTCTCGCCATTCAGAGTTATTGTATACGCTCCGATGTGCTGAGTAATTCCGCCAGCTTCAGACTCAGTTACCTTGGCCTTTCTTATGGCATCGAGCAGTGAAGTCTTGCCGTGGTCTACGTGTCCCATTACGGTGACGATCGGAGGCCTCTTGACAAGATTGATGTCTTCCACGTCTTCAGATTCATCCTCTTCGATTCCGAGGGACTCTTCCTTAGATTTCCTGATGGAAACGCTCAGCTTTGCAGCTGCCTTGGATGCAGTCTCAAAGTCGATCTCCTGGTTTATTCCTGCCATGACCCCGCTGAATATGAGCGCCTTTATGACTTCATTCACAGGCTTCCCAAGCTTATCAGCAAACTCCTTGACTGTTATGAAGTCTCCGATTTCAACGGAATCAGATCCTGAAGTTCCTTCAAGCTCATCCTTTTCGTCTCTCCTGCCTTTTTTCTTTGGCTTTATGACAGGCTTGTTGACTTCCTCGGAGAGTATCTCCTCATAAACCTCAACTATCGATGGAGTCTTCTTTTCATCCGCAGCCACAGTCTCAGTTGCAGCAGATGTTTCTGTCTTTCCGGTCAGAAGCTCCTTTATGAGTGCCGCGTCTTCATCCTCGACAACGCTCATATGGTTCTTTACTTCTATTCCAAACTCATCCTTCAGTATTGCTATCAGTTCCTTGCTGGTTATGTCCAGCTCTTTTGCGAGTTCATAAACTCTTATTTTTGACAATAGGACCACCTCCGTTATTTATTGTTCTCCTGGCCTTGTCCGGCTATCGAAAGCAGCTTTGCAGCCATCTTAGCGTCCTTTATGCCGACCACGGCTATTTCGTCCATTCCAAGCGCCTGTCCAAGTTCGTATGGAGTGAAATCCTCTATCAGGGGCACTCCGGCTTCGCCGGCAAGTTTTACAAACTTTTCCTTGGTATTCTGTGCGGCATCCCTTGATACTATCAGGAGATGCAGTCTGCCTGTCCTCAGTGTTTCCTCGTTCTTGTTGTACCCGAGGACAGCATTGCCGGATTTTCTTGTTATGCCCAGAAACGATAAAAACCTATTCACCTTTGATCGCCTCGTTAAGAGCTGCAAATATCTCTTCGCTTATCTCAGCCTCAAGATTCTTTGCCAGCCTCTTTGATTTGAACGCTAGCTTAAGGCAGGCTTCGTCCCTGCAGACATACGCTCCCCTTCCGGGTTTCTTGCCCTTCATGTCGATGGAGATCTCACCCTCGCTTGACCTTACGACTCTTATAAGGTCCTTTTTCGGCTTCATCTCCATGCATCCGGTGCACATCCTCATTGGTATTTTCTTTGTTTTCACGGAAACACCTCACTTACAGGCTTTTAGTGAATCAGGCCTTGACCTGCTCCCACTCATCCCTCTTGCTCTTTATGTCAATCTTCCAGCCTGTCAGCTTTGCAGCCAGCCTTACGTTCTGGCCTTCCTTGCCTATGGCAAGGGACAGCTGGTTCTCGTCTACGAGTACCTTGCAGGAATTGGAATTCTCATCCACATGCACGTCCACGACCTTTGCAGGGCTCAGCGCATTCGCTATGTATTCCGCAGGGTCCTTGGACCACTTGATTATATCGATCTTCTCGTTTCGAAGCTCTCTGACTATGTTCTGAACTCTGGTTCCCTTGGGGCCGACGCATGCTCCCATCGGATCTACTTCCGGATCCTTTGAGTATACTGCGATCTTGGTCCTTGATCCGGCTTCCCTGGATATAGACTTGATCTCAACGGTTCCGTCGAATATTTCAGGAACTTCCCTTTCGAACAGTCTCTTTACAAGTCCGGGATGTGTCCTTGACACCGCTATCATAGGTCCCTTTGGATTCTGCTTTACCTCAACGATGTAAAGCTGGATCCTCTCGTTGAACTCATAGGTCTCACCTGGTATCTGCTCTGTCGGTCCGAGAACCGTCTCAGTCTTGCCAAGGTCTATATAAACATTGCCCTTGTCTTTCCTCTGTACGATACCTGTGATAAGGTCATATTCCTTTTCAGAATATTCGCTGTAGAGGATGTTCCTCTCAGCTTCCTTTATCCTCTGTGTGACTATCTGCTTTGCGCTCTGCGCAGCAACCCTTGCAAAGTTTGCAGGTGTCACCTCGTTCTCGACGAAATCGCCGATCTCGTACTTGGCATTTATTGCCTGGGCTTCCTCAAGAGAAATCTCCTCGGCATCATCAAATGATTCCTCAACTACTTCCCTCAGTGCGAAAACCTTGATCTCCCCTGTCTCCCTGTCTATCGACACTCTGACATTGGGTGATCCCTGATTCGCATAGTTCTTCTTGTACGCAGCTATAAGAGCATCCTCCAGGGTCTCGAAGAGCAGTGCCTCGCTTATGCCTTTCTCTGCAACGATTGCCTTGAGGGCGAGGATCACCTCATCTTTTTTCCTGACTTCCTCTTTTGCCATTTTATCCTCCTTATATATCCTCTTCCAGATTCACTGATTTTATGATGTTTCTCGGTATGACGACGTTGCCCTTCTCTGTCTTCAGCTCAAGAGTCTCATCTCCAGCTGATATGAGTATCCCTTTTCTGCTCTTGGCCCCTTCGACAGGTTTCTTCGTCTTTACAAGCACCTTCGATCCTACAGCATCCTTCAGGTGCTTGTCGGTGAACAGGTACCTGAAGATCCCCGGTGACGATACTTCGAGGAAGTACTCCTCTTCAATCGGGTCCTTTTCATCAAGTATGTCCGACATCCTCCTTGAGACCTTTTCGCAGTCCTCCAGAGTGATCCCTCCATCCTTCTGAATGTAGAACCTCAGATAGTTTTGCCCCATTTCCCTGACATATTCCAGGTGATAGAGCCCGTATCCCAGCCCATTGATTTCTTTCTCAAGGTAATCCTTGATTCCTTCAAGCCTTTCCAATCCTTCCACCTCCAGTCATTACCAATGCCAAAAGCGGCATATGCCGCGTACAAAATGAAAGAGCGGGTTTTGCCCACTCTTTCCGCTTCGTATATTGTCCCTTATCATATTATCACATAATCCCGGCAATATCAAGGATTATAGACTAAATAGGGATATCTGGTTAGTGTCGCTCAGTCCTTCAAGGGCTCCGCTTTCTTCAAGGGTCTCAATTACAGTCCTTGACACCCTGCAGCGCGTCCTTAAGTCTTCCTTGGATATGAACTCACCCTTCTTTGCCTCTTCGCATATGCTGGCGGCTGCATTGGCACCGACACCTACAAGGGCATTAATCGGCGGCCTGACCTCCCCGTCCTCGATGAGGAATCTGGTGCCATCGGATTTGTACAGGTCAATGCCCTTGAATCTCAGGCCTCTCTTATAAAGCTCGTAAGCAAGCTCAAGCACGGTAATGAGATTCTTCTCCTTGTTGCTTGCGGCATTTCCGAGTGCATACAGCTCCTCGAGCCTCGTCCTTACAGTATCCTCTCCCTTTAGGATGAGTCCTGCATCGAAATCATCCGCCCTTACGCTGAAATATGCGCAATAGTATGCCAGAGGCCTGTAGACCTTGAACCAGGCTATCCTCATAGCCATCATGACATATGCCACCGCATGCCCCTTGGGGAACATGTACTTTATCTTCTTGCATGATTCGATATACCATTCCGGGACTTCATGCTCCCTCATGACTGCCTCGAACTCGTCGGACAGACCTTTTCCCTTCCTTACCTTCTCCATTATGTTGAAGGCTGTCTTCGGCGGAAGCCCCTTATAGATAAGGTAGACCATGATGTCATCCCTTGTGCTTATGCAGTCGGAAAGTGTTGTGTCTCCGTTCTTTATGTAGTACTGAGCATTGTTGAGCCATACATCCGTACCATGTGAAAGACCTGATATCCTCACAAGGTCGGCGAAGGATCTCGGCTTTGTGTCCTGGAGCATGCCCCTTACGAACTTTGTTCCGAACTCAGGCAGCCCAAGGCAGCCAAGTTCAACCCCCAGCTCATCAGGCGTCACGCCAAGTGCGTCTGTTCCGAGAAACAGCGAAAGCACCTTAGAATCATTCAAGGGAAGGCTCTTCGGGTCGATCCCAGTGAGATCCTGCAGCATCCTCAGTACCGTCGGGTCGTCATGACCCAGAATGTCCAGCTTCAGGAGCCTTCCCGAAATGGAGTGGTAATCAAAGTGGGTAGTGGTCACATCCGAGTCATTATCGTCAGCAGGCCTCTGGATCGGAGTGAAGTTGTGTATGTCATTGTCCCTCGGGACAACCATGATACCTCCAGGATGCTGCCCCGTAGTCCTCTTTACTCCCGTCAGTCCCTTCGCAAGCCTTTCAATTTCGGCTCCGGGAAGATTGACTTCCTTTTCCTCATAATACTTCTTCACATATCCGTATGCTGTCTTGTCTGCTACTGTTCCGATGGTGCCCGCCTTGAACACGTAGCCCTTCCCGAAGAGTTCCTCGGTATACTTGTGCACCACACCCTGATACTCTCCGGAGAAGTTAAGGTCTATATCAGGCTCCTTGTCACCCTCGAAGCCAAGGAAGGTCTCGAAGGGTATGTCATGGCCGTCCCTTACAAGCTTCAAACCGCAGACCGGACAATCCTTTTCCGGCAGGTCTGCACCGCTGCTGACGCTGTTGTCCGATATGAACTCGGAGTGTCTGCAGCTTCCGCACCTGTAGTGGGGAGGCAGTCCGTTTACCTCTGTGATGCCCGTGAATGTAGCCACCAGCGAAGAGCCTACAGATCCTCTCGATCCTACCAGGTATCCGTCAGACAGTGACTTCGCAACGAGCTTGTGTGCTATAAGGTAAAGCACGGCATAACCGTTTGATATTATGCTGTTAAGCTCCTTGTCCACCCTGCTCTTCACGATCTCAGGAAGCACATCGCCATATAGCTCATGGGCCTTGTCCATGGTCATTGTTCTTATCTCTTCATCGGCACCCTCTATTTTCGGAGGGAACGTTCCCTTGGGGATCGGAAGGACATCCCCTATCATGTCTGCAACCTTATGGGTATTGTGTACCACCAGCTCCTCTGCCTTCTCCCTTCCAAGGTACGAGAACTCTGAAAGCATCTCGTCTGTGGTCCTGAAATGAAGGTCAACATCGGTATCTGACTCCCTGAAGGACTGTGATGCAACGATTATCTCCCTGTATATCTTCTCATCCCTGTCCACATAATGGACGTCACCGGTAGCAACCACCAGCTTTCCAAGCTTTTCACCAAGGGAGATAATCCTCTTGGTAAGGTTCCTGAGCTGCTCTCTGTCCCTTATCCTTCCATCCTTGAAGAGATGTGTGTTGTTGCCTTCAGGCTGGACCTCCAGGTAGTCATAGAAGTCAGCAACCTCCTCTATCTCCTCCTCGGTCCTTCCCTCAAGGATATATCTCATAAGCTCCGAATTGGAGCATGCAGAGCCGATCAGCAGCCCTTCCCTCTTCTCCTGGAGCATCGTCTTCTTTATCCTTGGCTTCTTGAAGAAGGTATCAAGGTGTGAAGATGAGACCATCTGATAAAGGCTCTTTAAGCCTTCCTGGTTCCTTACAAGTATCGTCGCATGGTACATGGGAAGCTTTGTAACATCGGCTTCCTTCCTGTTCCGCAGATTGAGCTCAGCAAGGGAGCTTATTCCCATATCCTCCATCTTCTTGAACGACCTTTTGAGTATCTCGACGGTGGTCATCGCATCGTCTACAGCCCTGTGATGGCTGCCCATGTTTATTCCGAGGTGCTTTGCGATTACGTCCAGCTTATGCCTCTTGAGCTCCCTGTAGAGGAATCTCGCCATTGGTACGGTATCCACAATGGGATTGTTGAAGCCGAGGCCGATATCCCCCGCATTCTTCCTTATGAATCCGACGTCGAAATATGCGTTGTGCGCCACAAGTATCGAATCCCCAATGAATTCCAGGAACTTGGGTATCACGTCCCTTATCTTTGGCTGTCCCATTACCATGGAGTCCCTTATTCCGGTAAGCTCAGTTATCTTATAGGGTACCGGCACCTCAGGGTCAACGAATGTGGAGAACCTGTCAACCACCTCTCCATCCTGAAGCTTTACTGCACCTATCTCTATTATCCTGTCATTCTGGCTTGAGAATCCTGTGGTCTCTATGTCGAACACCACGAATCTTCCATGCTCCTCAACGATACCCGAAGCTATATCCATGGCATCATTGACCACATACGCCTCCATGCCGTAGATCATCTTGATTCCAAGCTTCTTCGCCGTGTCCATAGCTTCAGGGTATGCCTGGACCACCCCATGGTCCGTTATCGCAAAGGCAGGGTGACCGAAGTCCTTTGCCGCCTCCATCAGTCTAGAGACCGGTACGGTTGCATCCAGGGCACTCATGGAGCTGTGTGCGTGAAGCTCTATCCTTTTGAGCTTGCTCCTGTCCTCCCGCTTCGCCTTCTCCATCCTGTTGATGTCCTTGACCATCATCGTCAGCTCTTTGCTGTACAGGTCCACGGCAACGTTTCCCCGAAGCTTCATGTAGCTGCCTTCCTTCAGGCCTTCAACCGTCTCATCCTTTTTCAGGAAAAGCTTTGCCGGAAGTGAGCTTGTGCCATCGGTGACATATATCATCTTGAGAGTCTTGCCGCTCCTAAGCTCCTTGTCCTCAAGCTTGAACACTTCTCCGCAGATGACGGATATTCCGGAGTTGTCATCAAGCTCGCTTATGGCTGTGACAGGCTCCTTTATCCTCTTTCCGTATACTTCTCCGCTTTCAGATCTATTGTCCTTGCTTTCCTTCTCTTCCTTCGGCTCCCTGAAGACTGGTGCGGAAGAAGCCTTTACTCCCTGGATAAGGCTGGGATCAGGCAACAGCTCGCTTTCATCCTTCATCGGAGTGGTCTCCGGTGTGTATCGGAGCTCTATGCTTACGTCCTTCCCGTAATATTCCTTCATGTATCTCTTCATGAGCTTGTCCTGCTCCTTGGTTTTGAAGCTCTTCATGAAGATGTCGCTGTAGTGGCTTATGCTCACCCTGCCTTCGCCTTCGGAGACTTTTGAATCCTTGATGAAACTCATGGTAAGAGGATCACTCAGGAACATGCCAAGTATCCTGTCCTTTATTCCGGCATCAGGGTCCCTGAGGATATCGACAACCTTGACTTCTCCCTCGAAGCTGAAGGCCTTTGAAAGGAACCCACCTATCGGGTCCTTGACTGATGGGTCCAAAAGGGAAGAAGACCTCAGGAACACCCTGAAGGCCTTCGACTTGGAAAGGTATTCAACCTTAAGCACTCCGTCGATATCATAGTTTTTCAGGCCGTTTTCGCCTGAGAGACTGTGTATTATGTCCAAATGAAATCCACCTTCCCTGTGAATGCAAGCATAAGGAAATATATCCTATAGCTTCTCGATTTCCGCAAGAAGTGCCGGCACAAGCTCTGCCTCGCTGACCTTCCTTATTATCATGCCCTTCTTGAATATGAGGCCAACACCGTTTCCGCCTGCAATACCTATGTCGGCTTCCCTGGCTTCGCCCGGTCCGTTTACAACGCAGCCCATTACAGCCACCTTGATATGCTTCTTGGAATCCTTGAGGGCTTCCTCAACCTGGTTTGCGATCCCAATAAGGTCTATCTGCGTCCTTCCGCAAGTCGGGCACGATACGAATTCAATCCCTTCCTTGAGATGACCTGTAGCCTTAAGTATCTCTCTTCCTGCCTTGATCTCCTCAATTGGGTCTCCAGTCAGAGAGACCCTTATGGTATCGCCTATGCCCTCCGAAAGGAGCCCTCCGATTCCGATCGAGCTCTTTATGGTTCCTCTCCAAAGGGTGCCTGCTTCAGTCACCCCAAGGTGAAGCGGATAGTCTACCTTCTTCGAAAGCAGCCTGTAGCTTTCCATCATGGTAAGGACATCTGAGGACTTTATCGATATTATTATGTCGTTGAAATTCACCTCATCAAGAAGCTCAACATTCCTTATTGCACTTTCAACCAAAGCTTCAGGTGTCACTCTGCCATATTTCTCAAGTATGTCCTTCTCAAGTGATCCGGAATTCACACCTATCCTTATGGGGATCGACTTTTCACTGCACATGTCCGCAAGGAGCCTGATCTTGTCCCTTCCTCCGATATTCCCGGGATTTATCCTGAGCTTTGAGATCCCATTTTCAATGGACCTTATCGCAAGCCTGTAGTCGAAATGTATGTCTGCGACAACAGGTATCGGTATTAGCGGAGTGATCCTGGCAAGGGCATCCGCAGCCTCCATGTCAGGGACGGCAAGCCTTACAATTTCGCAGCCGGCAACCATAAGCGCCCTTATCTGGGCAAGTGTAGCCTCCGGATCCCTCGTATCGGTGTTCGTCATCGACTGAACAGTAACCTTCGAATCTCCGCCTATGAAGGTGTTGCCTACCTTTATCTTTCTGGTTTTCACTCTTTCCATATGCTTCTCCTTACAGTTGTACCGGGAAGAACAGGTCCTTGAAGGTTATGAGGGCCATAAACGACATGAGGACCACGAATCCGACGGTATTCCATATTCCAACAAATTTCTCAGGAAGCTTCTTCTTGGTCACAAGCTCCACAAGCAGTATCAGCAGCCACCCGCCGTCAAGTGCCGGGAAGGGAATGAGGTTCAGGACCGCCAGATTTACACTCAGGAATGCTGCGAAGCTTGCCAGGTTCCATAGCGACACCTTGGCGGCTTCAGTGGATACCCTGAATATGGTAACCGGACCTCCGAAGTCATTGAGGCTTGCCTGGCCTCCAAAGAGCACCTTCAGTGAAAATATGGTCTGGTTGACCAGTGACAAGGCCTTCCTCAAACTGCTGGAAACCGATTCAACTATCCCCGGCTTCTCAACATAATCTGGTGCGATCCCTATGATCGACCTTCCTGTGTCATCCTTCATGGGGACGATGCTCAGCACCCTGTCGGCGCCTGCGGTCCTCACTACGACCTCCAGCTCCTCTGAGCCGTTGAATGCTATGTATGTGGTAATGTCTTCGAAAGTATACGTCCTCTGTCCGTTGATCTCCCTTATCTCGTCACCGGGACTTATTCCCGCAGCCTCAGCAGGAGAACCCGAAACAACTTCCCTGATGGAAGTGCCGGCATATCCTAAGTTCATGGTTATCACGAACAGAATGACAAGCGCCATGACAAGGTTCATCAGAGGTCCTGCCGCGATAACGCTCATCTTCCTGAGCGGGTTCTTCGAAAGGAATGACCCTTCGCCGACCTCCTCCTCAGTTTCGCCGTACATCCTGACCGATCCTCCTATAGGCAGGGCCTTAAGGGAATACACAGTTTCATTCCTCTCCCACTTGAGAAGTCTCGGACCCATCCCGATGGAGAATTCAAGTACCTTGACCCCGTTTGCCTTTGCTATGGCAAAATGCCCTAGCTCATGCCCCAGCACCAGCAGTCCGAATGCGAATATTGATAATAACAGTTCCATTTTACACCTCTTGTTTCACTTGGGATCCTATCCCTTTGCCACTGATCTCGCGTAATCCCTTACTTCCCTGTCGGCTTCCAGGATATTGCCGATAGACGGCTCCACCCTCTGGTCGAATCTTCTCAGGCATTCGCCTATGATCCTTGTAATATCCAGATACCCGATCCTGTCCTTCAGGAACAGGTCAACAGCTTCCTCGTTGGCTGAGTTCAGAACGGCAGTCATGATCCCTCCGGCCCTTCCTGCCTCGTATGCCATGTCCAGGGCTTCGAAGGTCTCCCTGTCAGGTTTCTCAAAAGTGAGCCTTCCTGCCTTGAAGAGGTCAAGCCTCCCTGCGACAGCTTCATGCCTTTCAGGGTAATTCAGCGCATACTGTATCGGAAGCGTCATATCCGGGGTTCCGAGCTGCGCTATTATGCTGTTGTCGCAAAACTCAACCATTGAATGGATGATGCTCTCAGGATGCACATACACCTCGATATCATCATAATCCACATCAAAAAGCCATTTTGCCTCAATCACCTCAAGCCCCTTGTTCATGAGCGTAGACGAATCAATTGTGATCTTGGCTCCCATAGCCCAGTTCGGGTGCTTCAGAGCCATCTCCTTTGTAACCTTCGAAAGGAATTCCCTGTCCTTTCCCCTGAACGGTCCGCCTGAAGCGGTAAGGAGTATCTTCCTTAACTCTGAATGTCTTCCTGCCCGCAGGCTCTGGAATATCGCCGAATGTTCCGAGTCGACAGGAAGGATCGTTACCCCCTTTTCCCTGGCAAGGCTAGTTACTATGCCTCCCGCTGCAACCATCGTCTCCTTGTTTGCAAGCGCAATGTCCTTTCCCTTTTCGATGGCCTTTATCGTAGGCGTGAGCCCGGCCATGCCCACTATCGATGTGACGACGGTCTGTGCCTCATCAAGTGTTGCAATAGCCTCCAGACCTTCAGCTCCAAAATATGAGGCTCCTCTGTATCCTATTGATGACAGCATCATCTCTGCATCTTCGCGGACCTTCAGGTCAGTCACCGCCACATTAGCGACACCAAATTCCTCTATTATGGACCTTAGCACCTTAAGGTTGCTGTGCACCGATGCACCGACAAGCTTTATTTCCTTCTCACGTCTAAGCACTTCTAAAGTCTGTGTCCCTATGGAGCCTGATGCTCCTATTATGGATATGTTCTTCACATTGCACTCCAATCCAGGGCAGAACCACCTTCTGCTCCCATATTAATTCATCATGCTGAAATAATCCTTACGGAGGTTTTATCTTTTACATAGAAAAAAGAGCTTTCGCTCTTTTATTATACAATAATTAAGTTGATGTGTCCTTCCTGCAGCATTACGTTGTTCTCTTTATCAGAAGGGTTAGTATGTAATTGTTCAGAGATCTGTTTTCTTTTTCAGCTTCCTTGAGCAGTTCTTCTTTAAGGTCTACCGGAAGAGTAAACAGGATCTTGGTCTTTGGATCCTTCTTCATCATATTCACCTCCAAATAAATAGACTTGCCCGCCTTTGTATCTCTTTGATTATATAATAGTTTTATAGCATGAATTAATCAATATATATTATTTAAACTGTTTATGAACTAATTATGATAATTTGTATCCAATGGGATGTTCCTTATAATAATTGGGTTAGAAACGGGTTGTACTTTTCATATTTTTCCCAATGAGCGAAATATCGGTGCGATGACCTATATATATAGGAATGGCGCCAAAAGCGGGGTCTGAGGCTTTTATACCGCAGACCCCGCCATTTCAGAGAATAAAATACTGATTATAAAAGAAAACCA
The DNA here is from genome assembly GCA_002428605.1 of Clostridiaceae bacterium UBA6085. Lineage (GTDB taxonomy): Bacteria > Bacillota > Clostridia > Clostridiales > Clostridiaceae > Youngiibacter. The sequence goes on along the minus strand of DIXH01000021.1, from coordinate 72,624 downwards.
TCATTGCAACGAACATTATCGAGTCAAACCTGTCGAGGACACCGCCATGTCCCGGTATGATCTTAGGATAGTCCTTTTCTCCTGCATATCTCTTGACCGCAGAAGCGGCAAGGTCTCCAACCTGTCCTAGAACAGCTCCCAGGAGTCCCATAACAAGGAAATGGAAAGGCTCTATTCCGGTAGAGGACGCCGTCACAATACCTACAGCCAGAGCTCCAAGCGCTCCTGCTGCTGCCCCGCCAACTGCACCTTCGACCGTCTTCTTCGGGCTGACCCTTTCGATCAGCTTGTGCTTGCCGAAGAATCTTCCGGTATAGTACGCGAAAGTATCGCACACCCAGGATATTATGAATACCGTGTATACCATTATCAGTCCGTTGTCAAGATTGTCGAGGAGTATCAGGTAACCGAAGAGTACTCCTGAATATATGAACCCGGTTATGGTGACTGAAAGGTCCGTAAGGTCGAACTCTTCACCGAATACCATCATTATGAAACCTGCAGCGGTTCCTGCTACGATTATGGTGCCGAGGTGCCCGAATGCATCCCCTCCTGTGATGAGAATTGCAAAATAGGCTGCCAGAAGTACGAAGCCAAGAGCCAGTGAAGGCCTCAGCCCCTTCTTCCTGGTCACGGAATAGAACTCGAACAGCGCCCTGGCGGCAAGCAGCGTGACTATAAGCTTAAGAGGCCAGCCTCCAAGGAATACCATGACCAGTACAGGTATGAGGGTCAAAGCTCCCAGATACCTGCTATTCATTCTTTATTCCTCCAAACCTTCTGTCCCTCGCCTGATAGTCCGAGATCGCCTGTCTCAGGTCCTTTTCCTCGAAGTCAGGCCAGTTGATGCTTGAAAACCAAAGCTCCGAATACGCTCCCTGATAAAGGAGGAAGTTTGAAAGCCTCAATTCACCGCTTGGCCTTATTATCAGTTCCGGGTCAGGGATACCAGAGGTGTACAGGTAATCCTTGAACTTCTCCTCATCGATCTCCTCAGACGTGATATTGCCTGCTGCAGCCGCATCCATCAGCTTCCGTACAGCAGAAACTATCTCCTCCCTGCCTCCGTAGTTGAGTGCGAGGTGCATCCTTACCCCCGTATTCCCCAGGGTCTTTTCCCTGGCATCGATTAAGGCTGCCCTTGCCGCTTCGGGAAGGCGGGATATGTTGCCTATGAAATCAACTGCCACATTATTCCTGCGAAGCTCGGAAAGCTCGCCCTTCAGGTATTCAACGAGCAGAGTCATAAGAGCCCCCACCTCATCCGTCGGCCTTTTCCAGTTCTCCGTTGAAAAGGCATACAGAGTCAGGTGCCTGACTCCCAGTCTCTCACATTCCTTCAGGATCCTTCTTATTGTCTCGACTCCCGCCCTGTGGCCCATGGTCCTTGGCAGGTTCCTCTTTTTTGCCCACCTGCCATTGCCGTCCATAATTATACCTATGTGTCCCGGTATCCTTCCCATATCCAGTGATGGTTCCGCGACCCTTGTAACCACTTCCTGCTTCTTGCCGAAAAAATTAAACATTTGATCAACCTTTCAAAAGGAGAATCATCAGACGGTCATGATTTCCTTCTCTTTTCTTTCAAGCGTTTCATCAATCTTCTTGATGAAAGCGTCAGTCTTCTTCTGCATGTCTTCTTCGCCCTTCTTGATTTCGTCCTCTGATATGTCGGACTTCTTCAGGCCTTTGATCTTTTCTATGGCATCCCTTCTTATGGACCTGACTGCAACCTTGCACTCTTCACCATGCTTCTTTACCATCTTTACCAGATTAAGCCTGGTCTCCTTGGTAAGCTCAGGAACAACAAGCCTTATGACTGAACCGTCATTTGAAGGGTTGATGTTGAGGTCAGACTTCTGAATGGCCTTCTCGATAGCCTTCAGCGCCTTCTTGTCCCATGGAGTTATCATAAGTACCCTCGGTTCTGGAGCAGATACGTTTCCGACCTGGTTTATAGGTACCATTCCTCCGTAGTATTCAACCTCGATACGGTCAAGCATCGTTGGATTGGCCCTTCCGGCCTTCATTGTCGCCAGGTCGGATTCAAGAACATGTATCGACTTGGTCATTTTATCTTCAGCTGTTTTGATGATATCCTTTATCATTTCCATTCCTCCGATTCAGATTATTTATTTCATGGATTGCATTTTCTAGCAGCCCGATATTGAGGCTTCCTTGGCATAGTTATCTATGATCGTTCCATATTCCTCTCCGGTTGCAGCCTTCCTTATGTTGCCAGGTTCGTCCAGGGCGAATACGATTATCGGGATGTCGTTGTCCATGCACAGGGTTATGGCAGTCGAATCCATTACCGTGAGCCCGAGCTCGATCACCTGCTTGTAGTCAAGCTTATCGAATTTGACAGCATCTTCAAACTTGTTCGGGTCCTTGTCATAGACTCCGTCGACCTTCTTGGCGAGAAGTATGCACTCCGCCTCAATTTCCGCAGCTCTAAGCGCCGCAGCCGTATCAGTGGTAAAGTATGGATTTCCTGATCCTGCCGCAAAGATCACAACCCTGCCCTTCTCAAGATGCCTGATTGCCCTTCGTCTGATATAAGGTTCGGCAATTTCCTTCATCTCTATTGCAGATTGCACTCTCGTCTCAATCCCGAGGTCCTCAAGCGAGTTCTGCAGTGCCAGAGCGTTTATGCATGTTGCCAGCATTCCCATATAGTCCGCAGTAGCCCTGTCCATGCCTCCGCCTTCTCTGCCTCTCCATATGTTGCCGGCACCTATGACCGCTCCAACCTGGACCCCCATGTCGACGAGCTCCTTGATTTCAGTTGCTATCCTCTTGGCAACCTCGAAATCTATCCCGAACCCGTTCTTTCCTGCCATGGCTTCACCCGACAGCTTCAGCATGACCCTTTTGTATTTGCACTCGCTCATTTTTATCCTCCGCTTGGATGTAATCTAATTACATTCTATCAACATTTTGAAAAAAAGAGAACACAGGGTGTTCTCTTTTGATGTTACTCTTTCACTAAAGGCAATTCTTAGGTTACTTCTTCATCTGAGCCGCAACTTCAGCTGCGAAATCAACTTCTTCCTTCTCTATGCCTTCACCCTTTTCGAATCTTGCAAAGCTCTTTATTGCGATGCTTCCGAACTTCTTTGATTCTTCCTTGAGGTATCCGGTTATGGTAAGGTCAGGGTTCTTTACGAACTGCTGCTCTACAAGGCATACTTCCTTGAGGAACTTCTGTACTCTTCCAAGTATCATCTTCTCAACGATATTTGCAGGCTTGCCTTCATTGAGAGCCTGTACCCTGTAGATCTCCTTTTCCTTTTCGATAGTCTCTTCATCAACTGAAGTCTTGTCAAGGTACTTGGGGTTAAGGGCAGCAACGTGCATAGCTACATCCCTGGCCACATTAGCAACCTCATCAGTAGCATTCTCTGAAGCTGTCTCTACGAGTACGCCGATCTTACCGCCCATGTGGATGTATGACGCAACAACGCCATCCTTGGCGTCAATCTTCACATATCTCCTGAGGCTCATGTTCTCACCGAGCTTTGATATAAGAGCTGTTACAGCATCCTGTACAGTAGCCTCTCCGAGTTTAAGCGCTTTCACGTCCTCTATGTTTGATACTTCGTTCTTTGCTACAAGAGCTGCTATATCATTGGCAAGTCCTGAGAATGCTTCGTTAGCTGAAACGAAGTCAGTCTCACAGTTGAACTCTACCATTGCAGCGCTCTTCCTGTCTTCTGATACGTATGTAGCGACTACGCCCTCAGCTGCGATCCTTCCGGATTTCTTGGCTGCTGCTGCAAGTCCTCTCTCCCTCAAAACCTCAACGGCCTTTTCCATGTCTCCGTTAGCTTCAGTAAGGGCCTTCTTGCAGTCCATCATGCCTGCTCCGGTCATATCTCTGAGCTCTTTTACTGCCTGTGCACTAATCATTTATTTGCCTCCTGACTAATTTCAATATTTTACGATTTAAATATCCGGTACTAATATAAAAGGTAAATGGAAAATCCACCTACCTTTTTTTGTTTTACTCGGCCTGATCTTCTCCCTGCCTAGCTTCTATTATGGCATCTGCCAGTCTGCCTGTGATAAGCTTGACAGCCCTTATTGCATCGTCGTTTCCAGGGATGACATAGTCGATCTCGTCCGGATCACAGTTTGTGTCGACTATTGCAACTATTGGAATTCCAAGAGTCTTGGCTTCCGCTATGGCAATTCTTTCCTTCCTTGGGTCAACAACGAACATTGCTCCGATATTCTTCGCATTCATGTTCTTTATTCCGCCAAGGTTCTTCTCAAGCTTGTCCATCTCTGCAACAAGTGACGCAACTTCCTTCTTTGGAAGAACTTCGAAGGTACCGTCCTCCTGCATCTTCTTGAGTGACTCGAGCCTACCGATTCTTGTCTTTATTGTGTTGAAGTTTGTGAGCATTCCACCAAGCCATCTGTTGTTGACAAAGTGCATTCCTGCCCTTGCTGCCTCTTCCTGTATAGCTTCCTGCGCCTGCTTCTTTGTTCCTACGAAAAGAATGTCCTTGCCTTCAGCTGCGACTTCCTTAACGAAGTTATAAGCCTCGTCAACCTTCTTCACAGTCTTCTGCAGGTCTATTATGTAGATCCCGTTCCTCTCTGTGAAAATGTAAGGAGCCATTTTGGGGTTCCATCTCCTTGTCTGATGCCCGAAATGGACTCCAGCCTCGAGGAGCTGCTTCATTGAAATTACTGCCATTTTTTGTTACCTCCTGGTTTTTTAACTTCCACGGCCATCATCTTTCAGTAGAACCTCTTTCAAGGCACCACTACTAAAATCAGGACGTGTGTTTATTTTTATCCTCAAGTATTGTACCATATGCACCCAAGTCACGCAATAGGCAAGTTTCCAGCCTCTGTATCAGGAAAAACGCAATACCATCTTCAGAGATTTACGACGTTTCCTCCAAAGACTTCAGTTATATAACCTGCAACAACGCTTCGATGTGTTCTTGCGCTTATGTAGAGCAGAAACCTGACATAGTTCCTTCGGAGAAGCTCAAAAAAGGTTTCAGCTGATATCCTGTTTGATACTATGGTGAATATCCTGACCGGACTCCACCTTCCAAATGAGAGTTATAAGCCCGGCAGATCACTCATACCGGGCTTTGTAATTCTCTGACATATTATGCTAATTTTACTTCTTGTCAATCCCAAGCCTGTCAAGAAGCTTGTCATTTAAGATGGTGATCCTCGTACCCTTCATCCCCAGAGACCTTGACTTTATTACGCCTGCGCTTTCGAATTTTCTGAGCGCATTTACTATTACCGACCTGGTTATGCCAACCTTGTCCGCGATCCTTGATGCAACCAGGAGTCCTTCGTTGCCGTCCAGTTCCCTGAATATGTGGTTTACCGCTTCTCTTTCGCTATAGGAAAGAGTATCTATTGCCAGCTCGACAACAGCTGTCTTCCTCAGGTCCTCTTCGATCTCGATCTGCTTTGACCTCAGTATCTCCAGACCGATTATGGTTGCTGAATACTCTGCAAGTACCAGGTCGTCATCATCGAACGGCTCCAGGATACTTACAAGTATAAGGGTTCCCAGTCTTTCCCTGTTTCCGTTGATAGGCACTATGTTCGTATATTTCGACTGATTGTCGTACTCCTTCTCGAAGTTCAGAACTTCCCTGTCACCGGGTTCGAGATTCGAAAGAGTCTCGCTTACCCTCAGAAGAGTTTCATTGTACGACTCACTGAATCTTTTCTCATCCAGAATGTATGAGAACTCATCATTTGTTGTGAAGGCATTCCGAAGATTGAGACCAAGTATCTTTCCCCTTCTTGATACGACATAGACATCTGATTCAAGCTCCTCGCTAAGGATATGGCAGATATCGTCAAAGACTACGGGATCGGTACCAGATTTCTGAAGTATCTTGTTTAGCTTCCTGGTTTTGTTTAGCAGTGACATGTGGGACCTCCTCAAACAAATCTCATGATTTATAATAATTAGAAAATTTAGAATTATTCTAGTTTCCTTAAAAATAATAACATATTATCAAATAATATACAATGCATTATTTTATATTGGCCTTGATTTTCAGTAATATTCATTCAATATCCAAAAATTTGGAATTGTTCAGATGAAGCCGGATCGATATCCGAAATCATTTGTAGTGCACAAAAATAGGACGGTATAACCGTCCCATTCCTTACTTTTCCAATTTTACCTTATTCTTGCAGGTCTCAACTGAGCATTCTAGATATGCCCCGTCCTTCTTAGTGTATTTCTTGTACTGCAATCCGCCGCAAACCGCGCATTTCTCATTGACCGGCTCATACCAGCTTACATAGTCGCATTCTGGATATCTGGAGCATCCGTAGAAGCGCCTGCCCTTCCTCGACTTCCTTGCGAGGACCTCGCCAATGCTGCACTTCGGACAGGGAACACCCAGTTTTTCAACTATCGGCTTGGTGTTGGTACATTCCGGGTAACCCGAGCATGCCAGGAATTTCCCGAATCTGCCGTTCTTTATGACAAAGTGCTTCCCGCACTTTTCACATATTTCATCGGTAACCTCATCCTCTATGGTGATCTTGGACACCTTGCTCTCAGCTTCCTCTATGTCCTTCTTCAGCGGAAGATAGAAGCTTTCAACCACATCAGTCCACTTTGTTCCGCCTTCCTCGATAAGGTCTAGCTTCTCTTCTATTGAGGCGGTGAACTCTACGTCAACCACATCCTTGAAATGTTCAGACATTATGGAGTTGACTATCTTGCCCAATTCAGTCGGCAGAAGGTTCTTCTTCTCCCTTTCAACGTACTGCCTGTCGAGGAGAGTCGATATTGTCGGCGCATATGTAGATGGCCTTCCGATCCCAAGTTCCTCAAGTGTCTTGACGAACGAGGCTTCAGTGAACCTCGGAGGCGGCTGCGTGAAGTGCTGCTCAGGCAGCACCTTGTCCTTTTTAAGGATCTCGCCTTCCTCAAGGTCAGGGATCATCGTATTCTCTTCCTCATCGTCGTTCTTGTACTCATATAGCTTCATGAATCCATCGAATGCGACTGATGACCCGCTTGCCCTCAGTATGTAGCTCCCGTTTTCAACCTCAAGGCTTATTGTATCGATCTTTGCAGATTCCATCTGGCTGGCAAGGAATCTTTCCCATATCAGCCTGTAAAGCTTCAACTCCTCATCCTTCAGGCTTCCCTTGACGACATCAGGTGTCAGTGCCACATTGGATGGCCTTATCGCTTCATGCGCATCCTGGGCACCTTTCTTTCCCTTGTATGTCTTGGGTACCGCTGGATAGTATTCAGGCCCGAACGCATCAACTATGAATTCCCTTGCCATGGCCTGGGCTTCATTGGATATCCTCACGGAGTCAGTTCTCATGTAGGTAATGAGTCCGACAGTTCCATGCCCCTTGATGTCGACACCCTCATAAAGCCTCTGGGCGACTCCCATTGTCCTTTTTGTCTGGAAGTTCAATCTTCTGGAAGCTTCCTGCTGCAGTGTGGATGTTATGAATGGCGGCAGAGGATTCTTAGCCTTCTGGCCTTTCTTGAGGCTCTTTACCCTGAATTCGCCCTTCTCAAGCTCCTTCCTGATTGCTTCGGCTTCCTTTCCGCTGGATATCTCTATCTTCTTTCCGTTCTTTGTGGAAAGCCTGGTCCTTATCTTCTTTGCAGCCTTTGAAAGGAGCGCTTCAATAGTCCAATATTCCTTGCTTTCAAAATTCCCGATCTCAGTCTCTCTGTCGCATATGAGCTTAAGCGCCGCAGACTGTACCCTTCCGGCGCTCAGTCCCCATTTGACGTTTTTCCAGAGTATCGGGCTTATCTCATATCCCACAAGCCTGTCAAGTATCCTTCTCGCCTGCTGCGCATCGAAAAGGGACTCGTTTATCGGTCTCGCGTGCTTGATCGAGTTCTTTACCGCATCCTTGGTGATCTCGTTGAACTCGATCCTTACCTTCTGCTTCGGGTCAAGCTTCAGGATTTCAGCAAGATGATAGCTTATGGCTTCACCTTCACGGTCAGGGTCAGTTGCGAGATAGACTATGTCTGACTTCTTGGCCTGCTTCTTCAGATTGTCGATAAGGTCGCCCTTGCCCCTTATCGTTATGTACTTCGGCTCGAAATTATTGTCTACATTAACTCCAAGCTGACTTTTAGGTAGATCCCTAATATGTCCCATGGACGCTTCGACGACATAGTCCTTGCCCAGATATTTCTTTATGGTCTTGGCTTTAGCCGGTGATTCAACTATGACGAGTTTCTGGCTCATTCGTTTCCCCTTTGTCCTGTCCATGGTATTTTATGACAGCAAGCTTGCGAGCGATATCGAAATACCGCAATTTATTCCATATTCTATACCATGGTTTCAAAATTGTCAAAAATATGGCATTATATTTTTCTGAAAACTATCCTTGAATCCCCTACCGGTTCGGCACAGAAGGTTTTCGCAGACTGAAAGACATGGCTTTCGATGATTTCCTTATCCAGACCGGTAATCCTTGAAACGAAGGTCGTTTCAACAGGAATGCCAAGAAGCCCGATGTCCTCCATCCTCCAGCCTATGCATTCTGGATTTAATGAGATCATATCCAGGGCAAGCTCAGATGGATGCGAGAGCAGCCTTGCCCCCATCGAGATAAGCTGATGGACTCCCTTCGAGCCATCACTCCTTATATCTCCCGGCACTGCATATACTCTCCTGTTCCATTCCTCTGCGTATGCGGCTGTATGAAGGCTTCCGCTTTTTTCTCTGGCCTCTGTAACCACAACAGCTGACGCCAATGCTGCAATTATCCTGTTCCTCATGGGGAAGATCCACTTTTTCGGTTTGAAACCAGGCGGATATTCGCTTATGAGCACTCCACTTTCGGCTATCCTGCCGAATAGTCTCCTGTTTTCGGCAGGATAGGCTATATCCACTCCACAGCCCATTACGCACGCTGTTTTCCCTTCATTATATAATGCTGAGAGGTGTGCTTCTGTGTCCACTCCCCTGGCACCTCCAGACACGATGCAGGCTCCGAGCCGTGATGCTGCCGAGGAAGCCATCCTTGCGGCAAACCTTCCATATTCAGAGCAGTCCCTTGATCCAACGACAGCTATACATGGCCTGTCAAGGACTGACAGGTCTCCCCTGTAGTACAGGACCATTGGAGGCGCCTCCATCAGGTATAGCTGCTCCGGATATTCCGGGTCGCCCACAGCAGCCACCTTTGCTCCAGCCTTTATAACTACATCCAGAGCATCAGATGCCGCCATCCCGCAGTACGGGGCCCTGCCTTCCATGATAAGCCTTTCCTTCTCAGCGTATGGGACTGACGACAGCGCGATCGATAGCCGTATCCTTCTGTCGACAGACCTTGCGGATTCCCTGTCCATGAACATACCTCCTGAAAGCATGATATATCCATTATGCCTTCAGGAGGTATCCTTATTCATTCATGTTGTTTTTTTCAAGTATCCCCGTAAGGAAGCTCATCCTGTGGATCGGACAGGGTCCCAGCCTTTTCAGCGCTTCGATATGTACCTGGCTCCCGTAGCCCACATTTGAATCGAAGCCATACTGCGGATAGTAGGCGTGCAGGTTCTCCATTATCCTGTCCCTGTGTACCTTGGCAATTATCGAAGCGCATGCTATGGCCGCACTCTTCGTATCTCCCTTTATTACAGGTGTGTTCCTTCCTCTGAAATCCTTTATGGGATATCCGTCTGAAAGCACCATGTCTACCTTTAATCCGATCTGCCTGAGTGAGCCTCTGAAAACCTCATGGTTGCAATAGGATATCCCTATCCTGTCAATGTCAAGGTTGCTCATCTCATAGATCGCGAAGGCTTCGGCCTGTTCCTTTATTTTCTCAAAAAGCTCTTCTCTCTTCTTCCTTGAAAGCTTCTTGGAGTCATTGATCTCAAGTATCAGGGATTTGTCAGGGCTGTCTGTCCTGAGAACTACCGCGGCCCCGACTATGGGACCAGCAAGAGGACCTCTCCCCACTTCATCGACACCGGCAACGAGATTACCAAACCTCGCATCAAAGTCATACAATGCCCTGACACGTGCAATTTCAGCGGAAATCCTGTTCTCTTCCCTGGATATGAAGCTGCAGAGGTCACGTACTGAGGACCTGCTGTCATTTCCGAGGACTTCCATCCAGTAGTCCCTGTCCACAAGCAGCTGACTGAGGTTATCCTTAACGAACCGTGAGACTTCAGAAGCCTTCATGCCTCCGATTCCATCACTCATCCTGATCATCCTGCTCTTCCTCTTCTTCCGGCCACTCGAGGGTGATATTTCCAAGCTTGTTGCCCCTGAACTCGTCAAGCAGCATCACAGCCACTCTGTTGTAGTCAATGTCACCTTTGGCCATAATGCATCCGCGCTTCCTTGCTATCTTTTCAAGGGTCTCCAAAGGGTCCTCTGAAATGGAATCTATCTTGTACCTCTCGACAAGCCTGTCTCCGTAATGGCTTGAAAGCCTCTCCACAAGCCTCAGTGCAAGGGTCTCGATATCCATGATCTCATCCTTGATCGCGCCTGTGAAGGCCAGGTTAAGGGATGTCTTCTCATCCTCGAACTTCGGCCAGAGGATTCCGGGTGTATCAAGAAGCTCGATGCCATCCTTTGTCTTTATCCACTGCTTGTTCTTGGTTACGCCCGGCCTGTCTCCGACCTTTGCGATCGAGGCTTTAGCCATCTTGTTTATGAATGAGGATTTGCCCACGTTCGGTATCCCGACAACCATGACACGCATTGTATAATTGACTATCCCTCTGTTCCTGCTCCTCTCCAGCTTTTCATGGAGAAGCTCAGTGAGTGCAGGCTTTATGGAATTAAGTCCCTGTCCTGTAAGCGAGTTAACTTCAAGGACCCTTGTAGTGTCATTCTCCAGCTTCCTTATCCATCTTCTGGTTACTGCGCTCTCGGCTATGTCAGCCTTGTTCAGGAGGACAAGCCTCGGCTTGTTCTTGATGATCTTGTCTACCTGTGGATTCTTTGAGGACCTGACGATCCTTGCATCCCTTATCTCGATCACCGCATCAACCAGCTTGAGATTTTCCTCGATTTCCCTTCTTGTCTTGACCATATGGCCAGGGAACCAGTTAATTGCCATGCCATCACTTCCTTTCTATCTGCATATAAACAAAAAAGAGACCAAGGTCTCTTTTTCATCCGGATTATCTTGCTTCCTTGACCTTAGCGGCCTTTCCGACCCTGTCTCTGAGGTAGAACAGCTTGGCCCTTCTGACCCTGCCGTGCCTGACCACTTCAACCTTCTCAACTGAAGGTGCATTGACTGGGAACGTCTTTTCGACGCCTACTCCGTAAGCGAGCCTTCTTACTGTGAAGTTCTCTCTTGCTCCGCCATTCTGGATCTTAGTAACAGTTCCTTCAAAGATCTGTACCCTCTCCCTGGCGCCTTCCTTGATCCTTACGTGGACCTTTACAGTGTCTCCGACGTTGAACTCAGGAAGAGCTTCTCCTCTGAGCTGCTCGGCTTCGATAGCCTTTATCAGTTCATTCATGTGCATTCCCTCCTATTAGATTAAATTGACGTTCATAGGAAATGAATCCAAGAGGACCGCCCGTACTAGCACAAACTATATTCTAACATACAATAATCAAGATATGCAACAATTTTTCAAATGTTGCCTTGATATTCCTCAAGCTTCATAAATTGCCATCTTCACTTCTCTTCTTCAAATTTCCTGAGTATCTTCAGGTCATCCTTTGAAAGTACATGCCTTCTGTAAAGGTCAGGCCGTTTCTCCCTGGTTGCCTTCAGCATCATGTACCTTCTCCATTGCCTGATATTCTCATGATGACCTGAAATGAGAACTTCAGGCACCTTCATGCCTCTGAAATCTTCAGGTCTTGTATAGTGGGGATACTCAAGCAGGTCTTCGGTGAATGATTCCTCCTGGGAAGATTCGTCCTTTCCGAGTACACCTGGCAGAAGCCTCAGGATGCTGTCGATTATTGGGATCGCAGCCATCTCTCCACCGGTCAGTATGAAGTCTCCGATTGAGACCTCCATGTCGATGATGCTGTAGGCCCTTTCGTCTATACCCTCGTAATGGCCGCAAAGGAAGATCAGTTCATTTTCCTTCGAGAGCTCCTCGGCAAGCCTCTGGTCGAACTTCCTGCCCTTGGGTCCCAGGAATATGACCTTTCCGCTGCTTCTAGTCTTCACATGGGCTATAGAATCGAAAAGAGGCTGGGGAGTCATCACCATTCCGCTTCCCCCTCCATAGGGGGCGTCATCCACGCTCCTGTGCCTGTCAAGTGTGTGATCCCTTATGTTCAAGGCATTGATTTCAATGAGTCCCTTTGACTTTGCCCGTCCGATTATGCTTTCATCGAATATCCTGAACATTTCCGGAAAAAGGGTGAGAATGTCAATCCTCATAGGACCACTCCCTGACAGGGGCTATCACTACCCTGAGAGATTCGATGTCAACTTCCTTTACAACAGTCTTGAGTGCGGGTATGAGCAGCTCCTTAGGCTCCCTTATCCAATAAACGTCATTGGAACCGGTCGCGATGACGTCGTATATCTCGCCGAGGTCCTTCCCTTCAGAGTCAAAGACCCTGCAGCCCTTCAGGTCCTCAACAAAATAGGCATCCTTCTCGAGCTTTACGGCGTCCTTCCTTTTGACTTCAAGAGTCTTGCCCCTGAGCCTGTCCGCTGCCTCAACGGTGTTTATCCCGTCGAGCTTCAAAACTGCCCTGTCGGTAAGAAGCTTGACCTCGAGGACCTTCACCTCTTTGCCGTCGATCATGACATGCCTTAGGTCCCTGAACCTTTCCAGGTCATCGGTCAGAGGGAATACCTTGACCTCTCCCACGACTCCATGAGGCTTTGTTATTTCTCCGATAGTTAAAAATTCCTTCATATCCTTCTCCCCTAAAAAAAAGCCTACTTACAAATGCAAGTAGGCTCTAAAGTCAAAACTACAGTATCTCGACCTGTACTTTCTTGTTCTCTTTCATCGAAGCCGCCTTGACAACGGTCCTGATAGCCTTGGCGATCCTGCCCTGCTTTCCAATGACCTTTCCCATGTCTTCTTCGGCTACCCTCAGTTCTATGACTGTCTGGCCTTCCTTTTCGACTTCGCTTACTGAGACCTTTTCAGGGAAGTCGACAAGTTCCTTGGCGATGAACTCTACCAGTTCCTTCATTGCCCTTCCTCCTCGTCTACTTCGTTATTCCAGCCTTGTTGAAAAGTCTTGCTACTACTTCTGTAGGCTGTGCGCCCTTATTGAGCCAGCCTGCAGCCTTCTCAGCGTCGATCTTTACTGTGCTTGGCTCAGTTGTAGGGTCATAGTATCCAAGCTCCTCGATGAACTTTCCGTCTCTTGGGCTCTTTGAGTCCGCAACTACCAGTCTGTAGAATGGTGCCTTCTTCGAACCCATCCTTCTAAGTCTTATCTTTACTGCCATTTGATTTCACCTCCGTATTTATTGGGGTCAGAACGGCATCTTGCCGAACATTCCCTTCTTTGGATTCTTCTGCATCGAACCCATTTGCTTCATCATCTTCTTCATGTTCTCGAAACCCTTCAGGAGCTTGTTGACATCCTGCACCGTAGTGCCTGATCCCTTTGCTATCCTTCTCTTCCTGGACGGATTGTCCAGAAGCTTCGGATTTCTTCTTTCCTTCTGTGTCATTGACTGTATTATGCATTCAGTCTTCGCCATTTCCTTCTCGCTGTCCGACAGGTCAAGCCCCTTCATCTCCTGGGAATTCATTCCCGGGATCATTTCCAAAAGCTTGTTCAGCGGTCCCAACTTCTTCATCTGAGCCATGGCATTCATGTAGTCCTCGAAATTGAATTCCTTCGTCATCATCCTGGAGCCAAGTTCCCTCGCCTCCTTCTCATCTATGGCGCTCTGCGCCTTTTCGATGAGGGACATGACATCGCCCATTCCGAGTATCCTTCCTGCCATTCTCTCAGGATGGAAGACCTCGATATCAGACATCTTTTCTCCGGTACCGGAGAATTTTATGGGCTTGCCTGTAACTTCCCTTATGGAAAGTGCAGCACCGCCTCTTGTGTCTCCATCAAGCTTGGTTACTATGACACCTGAAATGTCCAGTATGGTATTGAAGTTTTCCGCGACGTTCACCGCATCCTGACCTGTCATGGAGTCGACCACAAGGAGTATTTCCTTTGGATTGACTGCTGCCTTTATGTTCTTCAGCTCAAGCATGAGTGCTTCGTCGATATGGAGTCTGCCCGCAGTATCCAGAATGACCACATCGCGGCCTTCCTTCCTTGCGTGTTCCATGGCTGCCTTGGCGATATCCACCGGATTCGTCTTGTCTCCAAGTGTGAATACCGGTATGTCTATCTGCTTTCCAACTACCTGCAGCTGCTTTATGGCAGCGGGCCTGTAGATGTCGCAGGCCGCAAGCAGGGGTTTCCTGTTGCGCTTCCTTAGATAAAGCGCGAGCTTGCCTGCCATGGTTGTCTTACCCGCTCCCTGAAGGCCTACAAGCATGAATACCGTTATGGACGGGTCGAAGTTAAGCTTCGCTTCCGCTCCACCCATGAGAGCAGCAAGCTCATCATGGACGATCTTCACGACCTGCTGTCCGGGCGTGAGGCTTTCCAGGACCTCAGAACCCATCGCCTTCTCGCTGACCTTTGCTACAAAGCTTTTTACGACCTTGAAGTTAACGTCTGCTTCAAGAAGGGCAAGGCGGACCTCCCTCATGGCGTCCTTGATGTCCTTTTCCGTAAGCTTCCCTTTTCCCCTCAGCTTTTTGAAGGTTTCCTGGAGCCTTTCGGCCAATCCGTCAAATGCCATGCGATCCCTCCTTAAATTTCTCCCAGAAGACCTCTGATCTCCTGGAGAAGCGTATTGTCATCTTTCAGGCAGCTTTCCCCGAGAACCATCATGATCCTTTCCTTGGTCCTTTCGGACTCCTGCGAGGACCTCATAAGGCTAAGCTTGCCTTCGTAATCCTCAAGTATCCTGATGCATCTCTTTACAAGGTCATGGATGGCCTGCCTGCTTGTTTCCTGGTTTTCCGCGATCTCCGACAGCGACAGGTCCATATCATAGTACATAGACATGATGCTTCTCTGCTTTTCCGTCAGGAGAACCCCGTAATGATCCATCAACAAGGATATTTCCATTCTGTTTTCCATAACCTCACCTACTCACATTAACAATACTAACAAAGGGCAAACACCCTGTCAAGTATTTTTACTTAACAGGGTGCAAACAATTAAAAACAATTCTTCTGCGCCAGGCTAAATGACAACCTGGGCAAAGGCCTTGGGGTCAAATTCCTGCAGGTCGTCAATTCCCTCACCGACTCCAATGTAGAGAACAGGAAGGTCCAGGGTCTGCTTTATGGAAAATACGACACCACCCTTTGCCGTGCCATCCAGCTTTGTCAGGATTATCCCGTCAAGGTTCGTCACAGACTTGAACTCCCTGGCCTGCACTATGGCGTTCTGGCCGGTGGTGCCGTCAAGGACTATCATTGAGTATTTCCTTGCATCCCCTATCTCCCGGTCGATCACCCTGTTTATCTTCTCAAGCTCTGCCATCAGGTTCTTCTTGTTATGGAGCCTTCCGGCTGTATCGCAGATCAGCACATCGGCCTTACGGGCCTTGAATGCCTGCACGGCGTCGAACACGACCGCGGCAGGGTCTGAACCCTCCTGATGCTTCACAATCTCAACGCCAGCCCTCTTTGCCCATATCTCAAGCTGGTCTATCGCTGCTGCCCTGAAGGTGTCAGCTGCTGCAAGGATCACCTTCTTGCCATCAACCCTGTACTTATGGGCAAGCTTCCCGATTGAAGTAGTCTTTCCGACTCCGTTCACCCCGATGACCAGAATGACCATGGGACCTGTAGTATCAAAGGGCTCATCCGCTGTCATGTATTCAGCAAGGACGTCCCTCATGGCATCCTTTAATAGCGCAACATCGTTGATATGCTCTGTCCTCACCTTTTTCTTCAGCTTTTCGATGATATCCACCGAAGTGTCGTATCCTACATCCGAGGTTATAAGGACCTCCTCAAGCTCATCATAAAGGTCATCGTCTATGGTCACAGCGAGGCCGAATACCTCGTTGAACTTGTCTGTAAGGCTGTCCCTTGTCTTAGCAAGGCCTTCCTTTAGTCTGTCGAATAAGCTAGCCAATTTCGCGTTTTCTCCTTTCTTGAGAGAGGTCCAGTGAAACTATCTTTGACACTCCCTTTTCTTCCATGGTAACCCCGTAAAGCACGTCTGATGCCTCCATGGTTCCCTTCCTGTGAGTTATAAGTATGAACTGTGTCTCCAGTGCGAATTCCCTCAGGAAAGCAGAGAACCTTGCTACGTTGGCCTCATCCAGTGCTGCCTCGATCTCGTCCAGTATACAGAACGGAGTGGGCTTCATCCTGAGGATCGCGAACGTCAGCGCGATAGCCGAGAGAACCTTCTCCCCTCCTGACATAAGTGTTATGTTCTGGAGCTTTTTCCCAGGGGGCTGGACGCTTATCTCTATAGGAGCCTCAAGTACGTCCCCTTCTCCAAGGATAAGTCTTGCATGACCACCCGAGAACAGTCTCCTGAAGGTATCCTCGAAGTTCTCGCTCATTATCTTGAAATTTTCCTGGAACATGATCCTCATCCTGAGCGTCATGTCCGTGATGAGCTCCTTGAGCTCTGACTTCGCATCCTCAAGGTCCTTCCTCTGTGCCGTCAGGAAATCCCTGTGTATGCTGACTTCGCGGAATTCCTCAATGGCTGCGGTGTTGACCGAGCCAAGGCCAGAAATCTCCTTTCTCAGCTGGTTCAGCCTCTTCCTTGCTGCATCCTTGTCAGGAATCTCCACCATTTCTTCTCTTGCCTGTGCAAGGGTCATGTCTAGCTCGTCGTTGATCCTGTTGACGAGTGATATCCGTTCGCCCTTTAGCTTCTCAAGGGCATCCTTCTTCCTCATGAGGTCCTTGTCAAGCACATGGTATTCCTCTTCAATCGTCGCAAGGGCACCGCTTATTTCCCTCAGGGATGCCTTGTCCCTGACCTCATCCATGGATATCCTGTCAAGCTCGGCTTCACGTCCGGCAAGGAATGAGTCAAGGCCGCGCTTTTCCTCTATCAGCCTCAGAAGCTTCTCCTCAAGCTCAGCGATCGCCCTGTCAGCCTCTTCGGCCTCAGCACCATGCATCTTTTCCTCGTCAAGCAGGGACCTTATCAGTTCCTCCCTGCGGCGCACGTCTTCCTCTTTTGCATTCCAAACCTCGAGAAGCCTTCCTTCGGTAACCATTATGCCAGTTATCTCTTCCTTCATCGCATCAAATGCCCTGAAGGCTTCGGTCCTCATTTCCTTGAGGTCCCTCTGCTGCTGTCTGTTCTTTCCCCTTTCCTCCTGGAATGAGGATATTCTTGCATCGATGTCATTCAGCTGCTCCTTCAGGGAATCAAGCTCATCCTGACGTGACTTCATGGACATCTCAGTATCTGCCATGACTGAATGCAGCCTTCTTATATCAGCGCCAAAGACCTCTGCCCTTTCCTTTTTCTTGGCAATCTCAATATCCAGAAGCGAGACCGTGTAGGACAGTTCCCTTTCAGCCTTCCCTCTTTCTTCCAGGGCTCTTGCCTTTTCCTGTCTCGCTGAGGCCGCTTCCTCACGGCTTTTCCTGAGGTCTGAGAGTCCTTCGGTAAGGTCAGCAAGCTGAGTCTTCCTTGAGAACAGGCCGGAATTCTTCCCTGCAGCGCTTCCACCGGTCATTGAACCGCCGGAATTCACCACATCGCCGGTCAGTGTTACTATCCTGTACTGGTATCCCATTTCCCTGGCTGCAGAAGTTGCATGGTCGAGGTTCTCTGAAACGAATACCCTTCCGAGAAGATTTTCAGCAATATTTGAATACCCTTCCTCAACCTCCAGGAAATCCAGGATGTTTCCAAGTATCCTGCCCTTCTTGAGCTGAGGTGGCTTGATCCTTGTCCCCTTCATTACATCCCTTGGCAGGAATGTCGCCCTTCCGAAGTTCTTTGCTCTGAGGACCTCTATGAGCTCTTTGGCAATATTTTCATCATCCGTGATTATGTTGGAGACAGCAGCTCCAAGGGCGGTCTCAAGCGCCGACTCAAATCCCTTCACAGGGCGGATCGCATCTCCCACGAGCCTTATCCTGCCAAGCCTTCTGCTCGAACCTGCCTTCAGGTGCTCCATAAGCAGCTTGACGGATCTTGAATATCCCTCGAAATGCTCCTCAAGGTTTCTGAGCAGCCTGATCTGCGATTCCGAAGCCCTTATCTCCTCAGACAGGGATCTTACCCGTGAATCACCCTCCTCAAGCTCCCTGCGGCCTTCCAGAGACTCCTTCCTTAGGGCTGCAAGCTCAGCTTCCCTTGCTGCCTTGTCAGCCTCAAGCGATGTTATCTCAGCCGCCACAGCCGCCTTCGCAGAAATGTTCATTTCTGTCGATGCCCTGTAGCCGGCAAGAGTCGATTTACCATCCTCTATCCTTCCGGTTATTCCGGCTATTTCTCCATGGAGCCTCATCTCTTCTTTCCTGAGACCAGTCAGCTTGACATCGGAATCCTCGTCCTCGTCCTTAAGTCCCTTCTGTTCTTCCTCGCTAGACTTAAGGTACTCCTCCATCTGCGCAAGGGCGGATCGCTTTTCAGCGAGCATCCTGCCTACTGACTCCCGCTCATCTCTACCCGATTCAAGGTCTTCCTTCAGGTCAGCAAGAGCTGTCTTTTCAGCCTCGCATCTGTCCCCTGATGCTTTCTTCAGGCTCAGGCTCCTGTCCCTGAGCTTTTCCTTGTCGGATTTCGCCGCTTCGGACATCTGCCTGTCCTTTTCCACGGATTCTGCCTGACCTCTCTTCATGAAGAACTCTTCCTTGAGTGCAGACTGGATCTCAGCCTTTCTCTCCATTTCAGACTCGAGGGCTGCCTTCCTTGCGGCCGTCTCATCCTTTTCCTTCAGAGCATCATTGAATCGTCTCTCCGCACTATCCGCCTCTGCCGACAGCCTTTCCTCATCACCCTGCATTTCATCAAGGTCGGACATTATCAGCGAGATAAGGATCTCCTTATTCTCAGCTGAAAGGACAAGGAACTTTTCAGCCTTCTCCTTTTCACGTCCGAGGGGACCTATCCTCTCTTCATACGTTGTAAGTATGTCGGTGACCCTCAGCAGGTTAAGGTCGGTGTTGGCAAGCTTCTTTTCAGCCTCTTCCTTCCTCGACTTGTACTTGACGATTCCGGCAGCCTCCTCAAGGAGCGCTCTCCTGTCCTCCATCTTTCCTGAAAGGATTGCTTCGATCTTTCCCTGTCCTATAAGAGAATAGCCCTCTTTTCCTATGCCTGTATCCATGAACATCTCATGGATGTCACGAAGCCTGCATTGGTTGTTGTTTATGAGATATTCGCTTTCACCGGACCTGTAGAGCTTCCTCGTTACGCTTACCTCAGTAAATGCGACCGGAAGGCTCCTTGATGAATTGTCCAGCACCAGTGTGACTTCAGCGAAGCCAAGGGGCTTCCTGTACTCCGTTCCGGAGAATATGACATCCTCCATCTTTCCGCCTCTGAGGCTTTTAACGCTCTGTTCCCCCAGTACCCATCTTACCGCATCCGAGATGTTCGACTTGCCGCTTCCGTTTGGTCCCACAACTGCAGTGATCCCTTCCCTGAAATCAAGGTGGGTCCTGTCGGCGAAGGACTTGAAGCCTCTTATCTCTATTGATTTAAGATACATTTGTTCCTCCTCCGTCAAATGGGATGATTTCAAATATCCCCTTCTGTTCGCTGTCTATTGGCTCGACTCTCACTTCCATCTTCTCTGAAAGCCTTCCAAAATATCTCTTTCCCCCGGCATAAAGCTTCGACAGGTCTCTTCTTCCTATCCTTACAGTCACCCTGTCAGATCCTGCATCCTCGATCTTCCGGCACATGGCATAGCTCTCGCAGAGCTCCCTTATTGCAGGATGGTAAGGTCCGGCCAGGACATCCCTCCCTGGTGCTATGTCAGAGGTAGGCTGCAATCCGACCCTTATCACTTTGACTCCGGCAGCCTCATATTCCTCCAGCATCTTTGAAGTTACTGCAACTGCCCTGTCAAGTGAATATGGCTCATAGCTTCCTGCAAGGTAAAGGTCAGCCATCTCAGTGTCCCTGATGACCAGGGCAGGGTAGATCCTCGCAATGTCAGGCCTCATCCGTATGCTTTCCCTTACTGAGAAAAGGTCCTTTTCTTCATTGTCAAGAGGAAGCCCAGTCATGAGCTGGTGCCCCAGAGTGAAGCCGAATGACCTTATCATCCTGCTTGCATCTTCTACAGCCCCTGGGCTGTAACCTCTTTTCGACGCTACCAGGACATCTTCGGACAGGGACTGAACCCCGAGCTCTATGATGTCCACAAGATGTTCCTTAAGGTGTGAAAGGATGAACAGGTTGATATAGTCAGGCCTTGTCGAAAGCCTTATCCTGTCAATGATTCCATTCTCCTTGAGCTCTTTAGTCACTGAAAGAAGCTCCCTCTGCTTCCTAATGTCAATGGCGGTGAAGGTACCTCCAAAAAATGATACCTCCAGCTCCGTATTTCCTCTGTCTATGGTCTCAAGGTACTCGCTGACGATCCTTCTGACATACCCGGCATCAATGCTGTCGTACTCTTCCCTGAGGACTCCTGTTATCTTTGCCTGGTTGCAGAATATGCAGTCGTGGGGGCAGCCGACATGAGGTATGAATATCGGTATTATGACATGTCTACGCATCGAAATCCTCCGGTCTCACAAGCTTCTCAAGGGCATCCTTTGCAGCTGTCTGCTCGGACTCCTTCTTCGAAAAGCCCTCTCCCCGACCCATGGTTATGTCGTCTATGACGACCTTGGAGAAGAATTTCCTTCTGTGAGGCGGGCCCTCGAACTTCACCATGTCATACCTTATATCAACATCACCGTTCTCCTGCAGTATTTCCTGAAGCCTGGTCTTGTAGTCGAAGACTATCTCATTCCGTCCGGCCATCTCGATCAGGCCCCTGAAATTCATGGCGACAAAGCCCCTTGCCTCCTCCATTCCCTTGTCCAGGTATATGGCTGCGATAACAGCTTCCACTGCATCAGAAAGAAGCGAGGGCCTTGTCCTTCCGCCTGTCTGCTCCTCACCCTTACTCATTCTCATGTGCCTTCCCAGGTCGAGTGCCCTTGCAACCTCATGAAGCGAGCTCTCGCATACGATTAGCGCCCTGAGCTTGGTCAGTTCCCCCTCCGTCTTTTCAACGAATTCTGCAAACAGCATTTCGGTTACGCATAGCTGAAGGACAGCGTCACCGAGGAACTCAAGCTTCTCATTGTATTCCATGTTCTTGTGCTGGTTTGCGAAGGATGAGTGCGTAAGCGCAGTCTCAATGAGCTTCTTGTCAGAAAATTCGACACCTATTGTCTTTTCAAACTCCATAAATCCATCTCCTTTATGAAGTTTATTCCTCAAGCTGCCTTGCATCAGCAACCTCAGGAATAAACTTATGGTCCTCTACATTATACAGAAAAAACAAAATCCCGTATACAGCATGCTGGATACGGGATTTCAAATCATCTAATCTTCTCCGGTGAGCGTCTTAAGATAATTGACTACATCTCCGACCTTCTTGGCGTTCTCCGCCTGCTCGTCGGCTATCTCTACGTCAAACTCCTCTTCAAGCGCCATTACCAGCTCGACTATGTCGAGTGAGTCAGCACCAAGATCCTCGAAGGTCGAGTCCATTGTGATCTCGTCTTCGTTCAGACTGAGCTTGTCTGCGATTATTGCCCTTACTTTTTCAAACATTAAAATCACCTCCATAGATTGTATAATAGTGGAATCCCACATTTAATGCAACATAATCCTACTGTTCTTTTGCCATGTTTTCCTTGTAAATTTTGAGGAATCCTCTGTCATATAGCTTTTTCGCCTGTCTAAGCGCATTTTTGTATGCCCTTGCGTCCGAGCTTCCATGGGCCTTTATGACAAGTCCGTCCACACCAAGTAGGGCAGCTCCGCCTTCTTCCTTGTAGTCGTGCTTAGCCATGAATTCCTTCAGGGCAGGCTTGACCAGGAGTCCGCCTACCTTTCCCCTTGTCGTCGACAACATGGCTTCCTTAATCATGGACATGAGGTTCTTCACTACGCCTTCATACATCTTGAGGATCGTGTTTCCGGTAAACCCGTCGCAGACCAGTATCTGCACATCTCCATCCGTCACTTCCCTTGGCTCCACGTTCCCTACGAAATTGATGGTAGTGTCAGCCTTCAGCAGCTGATACGCTTCCTTAGTCAGTTCATTCCCCTTCTCTTCCTCTGCGCCGATGTTGATCAGTCCAACCTTCGGTTTGACGAAGCCAAGTACACTTTCAAAATAAACTCTTCCCATCCTTGCAAACTCAACCAGGTTGTATGGCTTGACATCGGCATTGGCACCAAGGTCGATAACCATGAACCTTCCGTTCTTTCCTGGTATGAGTGCGGCAAGTGCAGCCCTGTCTATCCCCTTTATCCTGCCTATGATAAGAAGACCTCCTGAAAGCAGGGCTCCTGTTGACCCAGCCGAGACCACTGCATCTGCTTTCCCTTCCTTGACCAGGTCGAAGGCTCTCCTTAAAGATGAATCCTTTTTCCTTCTCATGGCGAGCACAGGTGCCTCATCGAGGCTGATGACTTCCCTTGCATCGACTATCTCGACCTTTGTCTTGTCGTACTGATACTTTGCAAGCTCTTCCTCTATCTTCTCCTTAGGGCCTGTTATTACAACATTCACACCATATTCATTGACTGCCTGGATCGTCCCTGCTACCACTTCCTGTGGAGCATGGTCTCCTCCCATGCCGTCTACCGCTATCCTCATACGGCACCTCCCATCAAAATATTCTTACTGTCGCAATTATACCATATGGCAATAATCAGACATACATTTCATTTGTCCGAAAAGACAAAAAAGCCAGCCATGGGGATCGGTCAAACGATTCCCTGACTAGCTTATTGACATTCGAAAACATCACAAAATGTCTATTCAGCCTCTACAGCTACTACTTCCTTACCGTCGTAGTATCCGCATGACTTGCAGACTCTGTGGGGGAGCTTCTTCTCATGGCACTGCGGGCACTCTACGAGTCCTGGAGCCGCGAGTGTGAAGGTCTGAGCCCTTCTTCTGTCTCTTCTGCCTTTAGAAAACTTTCTAGCTGGATTTCCCATTGTTACACCTCCTTGAAAATGTCCTTGAGAGCCGATAGCCTCGGATCCTCATCTACGGATGCGCAATCGCACTCCTGTATGTTGAGGTTGGTTCCGCAGCTCTGGCAAAGGCCTTTGCAGTCCTCCTTGCATAGGACTTTTATGGGCATCGAGATATAGATGCTGTTGAGAACAACATCCCTGAGGTCAATAAATCCGCCTTCCTGGACAGGCACAATTCCCTCTTCGTCTTCTCCGCCTTCTGCGATCGCTTCGTCGATTTCGACTACCAGATCCCGTTCAAATTCTTCCAAACATCTTGAACATGTCTCTGCCAGTCTGGTAGCTGCGGTCAGCTTAACAGCCGCAACCCCTTCGGCCACATCGACCGTGCCTGAGACCTTTATAGGTTCAAGTGTCCTGATTTCCTCATTGTTGAAAACAAGCTGGCTTGCCGATACGGCAAATTCCACTATCCTTGTTGTTCCGTTCTTGTTGATATCATGCAGCGATATAAGCATATCTACTCCTAGATCGTCATCCCCTGGCATCCTGTGTGAGTAGGATGGTGCCAAAAGGATAAAGTTTTGCCCTTGTGAGCAAACACGTATTATTATATTTATTCGGAGTTAAAAAGTCAAGCATTTTCAAACTTACCGGCTTGTTCCGCCTTTTCACGAATGCTTTATTTCGTGTTCCTTATTCTCTCCGTACCTCGATTATATACCAAATGCTGGATTTGTGAAGGGGAAGCTCCATTTTTTACCTTTTTGTACTTTTTTATGGCTGAAATGAAGATATAATGAAAAGGATTAAATGTTAGGACGGTGAGTGAAATAGCCAGATGCGTAAATAAAGCGATCCCCTGGGCACTGCTCCCGATGCTTTTTCTTTCCTCCTGCGGATTCCTTGACCCTGCAGAAGGATCCTCCAAACCAACCTCAGCCGCTTTTACCTCCTCTCCCACTGTTCCTTCATCCCCTATAGTCCCATCAGAAGCTCCTGAGCCTGACAATGCAGTGGTCCTCACTGCTGTCGGCGACATAATGGTCCATTATCCTCAGCTTGTCGCCCAGAAGACTGGAGAAGGGACTTACGACTTCAATGATAACTTCATTTTCATAAAGGACATATTGAGGGATTCGGACCTGTCGGTAGCAAACCTTGAAACGACTATACTCTCAAGCAAGAAGCCGTCCACCTACCCCAGGTTCAATTCACCTCCCGAGCTTCTGGATGCCATCAAGTCAGCTGGCTTTGATGTTATCTCGACGATCAACAACCACACCATGGATACCGGCAAGGCAGGTGTCCTTGCTACATTGGATGAGCTCGAGGACAGAGGCTTTACTCCTGTCGGGACATACAGAAACAAGAATGACGCCAGGTATATCGTCCAGACCGTAAAGGACATCAAGATAGGATTAGCAGCATACACCTGCGGATATTTCAACAGCAGCGGTCCATACATAAACAACATACCGACTGAAGGCATGGGAAGCCAGCTGAACATAATAGATACTACCAGCGTGGATTCCTCCTTCGAAAAGATCAAGGTCCAGATTGAAAGGATGAAGCAGGAAGGCTGTGAATTCATCACTATCATTCTTCACTGGGGTACCGAGTACCAGAAGGAACCCAACAGCTACCAGAAGAAGCTTGCCCAGAAGCTGATTGATGAAGGTGTCGACCTGATACTCGGATCACACCCTCACCTTGTCCAGTCAATGGAATTTCTCAAGTCATCTGACGGAGAGCATGAAGGCCTTGTCGCCTACTCCATGGGTAACTTCCTTTCCAACCAGAGGTTCGAGATCCTTGAGATAAAGGGAACCGAAACTGGGATGGTTGCCAGAGTAACTTTCGAGAAGGATGAGAATGGTGATGTAGAAATCATGACGGCTGAGTACATCCCAACCTGGATAAGCCTTACGGGAGTCGAGGCGGATGCAGACTACAAGATATTGCCTATAGGGAGCGACTACAAGGTAACCGCAGAAAGGTATGAAGCAGACGAGAAATCTGTGAAGGAGTCTCTTGAATGGCTGAGGTCGGTCATGAAGGACGAGAAGGTCACTATTTACGGAGATTAAAAGGAACCCTGAATAAAATGAGAACAGCCGGACCAAAACTGGTCCGGCTGCATTATTTTACTATTTTACCAATGCCAAGGTGTCTCTTGCTATCATGAGCTCCTCGTTAGTAGGAACTACAAGTACCTTTACCTTGGAGTCGTCGGTGGATACAACAGCTTCCTTGCCTCTTACCTTGTTCTTTGCCTTGTCAAGGTAGATCCCGAGGTACTCAAGGTCAGATGCTATTGCCTCCCTGGCTTCTGGAGCGTTCTCTCCAAGACCTGCTGTGAAGACGAGCGCATCTATTCCGTTCATCGCTGCAACGAAATAGCCAATGTACTTCTTAACCCTGTAGAAGAACACATCAAGAGCAAGGTTTGCCCTGTTGTTGCCGCCGTCAGCTGCAACTTCAATGTCCCTGAAGTCTGATGATACGCCTGAGAGTCCAAGTACACCTGACTTCTTGTTCATGATGTCGAGAACTTCATCATAGGAGTAGTTGTACTCCTTCATGAGGTAAGGGATTATCGCCGGGTCTATGTCTCCGCATCTTGTTCCCATGAGGAGCCCTTCAAGTGGAGTGAAACCCATTGAAGTGTCGACTGACTTGCCGTTATGCACAGCAGCAACTGATGCGCCGTTTCCAAGATGGCATGTGACTATCTTGAGTTCCTTGACATCCCTGCCCAGTATCTCAGCAGTCCTGTATGAGACATATTTGTGGCTTGTTCCGTGGAAGCCGTACTTCCTTATATGGTTCTCCTTATACATCTCGTAAGGAAGTCCATAAAGGAAAGCCTTTTCCGGCATTGTCTGATGGAATGCTGTATCGAATACGGCAACCATCTTCGTGTCAGGCATAAGCGCCTGGCAGGACCTGATTCCTATTATGTTAGGCGGGTTGTGCAGCGGTGCGAGCGCTGAGAAGTCAACAAGGTCCTTCATGACCTCATCATCGATGACAACGGAATCAGCATATTTCTCTCCGCCATGAACAACTCTGTGTCCAACCGCTCCTATTTCGTCCATTGACGCGATGACACCGTTAGTGCCGTCTGTAAGGGTATCAAGGACATGCTTGATCGCATCCTTGTGGTCCTTCATCGGAACAGACAATACATATTTGTCCCTTCCATCCACCTTCTGTGTGAGCTTTGAGCCTTCAATCCCGATTCTTTCTACAAGTCCGTTCGCAAGGGCATTCTCATTGTCCATGTCGATCAGCTGATACTTGAGGGATGAGCTTCCGCAATTGATTACAAGTACTTTCATTAGTTTCCTCCTGCCTTTTAGCTATATATATTTATTTAATTGAAAGCTATTTCTGTGCCTGTGCCTGAACAGCTGTAATTGCCACGACATTTACTATGTCCTCGGCGCTGCAGCCTCTTGAAAGGTCATTTATCGGCTTTGCAAAGCCCTGGCATATCGGTCCTATGGCCTCTGCGCCCGCAAGTCTCTGGACAAGCTTGTACCCTATGTTCCCGGCCTGAAGGTCAGGGAATACGAGGACATTGGCCTCTCCGGCAACCTTCGAGTTTGGAGCCTTCTGCTTTCCGACCTTTGCAACAAGGGCAGCGTCAGCCTGAAGCTCGCCTTCGATCGCAAGGTCAGGTCTAAGCTCGTTTGCCTTCTTTACCGCATTCTGGACCTTTGTTACAAGCTCGTGCTTTGCGCTTCCCATTGTAGAGAATGAAAGCATCGCAACCTTCGGATCCATTCCACAAAGCTTCTTAGCTGTATCTGCAGTTGAGATCGCAATTGCAGCTAG
Source organism: Clostridiaceae bacterium UBA6085 (assembly GCA_002428605.1). Lineage (GTDB taxonomy): Bacteria > Bacillota > Clostridia > Clostridiales > Clostridiaceae > Youngiibacter. Next base: position 45,628 of record DIXH01000021.1, on the reverse strand, counting down.
CTCATCCTCATTTGGATTGGGATTGACTGCGCAGTCAGCAAACAGCATCATGCCTTCCTTGCCGTAGCTCTCATCTTCAAGAAGCATTACGAAGAAGGATGAAACTACGCTTATTCCGGGGGCTGTCTTCACTATCTGAAGTCCCGGCCTCAGAAGGTCGCCAGTAGTATGTATGGCGCCTGATACCATTCCCTGAGCATCGTCCTTCTTGACCATCATTGTACCGAAATACATCGGGTCAAGCATAGTCTTCGCAGCAACCTCTTCTGTCACTCCCTTGGATTTCCTGAGCTCATAGAACTCTTTTGCATATTCTGCAGTCTTTTCTGACTTAGCAGGGTCTTCTATCTCGATCCCTTCTATGTTAAGTCCCAGCTTCTGTGCCTTTTCCCTGATGACCTCTTCGCTGCCTATGAGTATTACCTCTGCAATCTTTTCTGCATTGATCGTAGCGGCAGCGGTCAGATTTCTTTCCTCTTCGCCTTCTGGCAGGACTATTCTCTGTATGTCGCCCTTAGCCATTTCTTTCATGCTTGCCATAAAATCCATAAAAATTAGCTCCTTTCGTATTTACCTTCTAATATGATACAACTTTCAATGTGTGCATTTCAAGGTAAATGCAGTAAAATATACTTTATAATAGATTGGAGGTTACATCATGAGACCTTGCGCCATAATCGCAGAATACAATCCTTTCCACAAGGGTCATGCTTATCAGGTAGAAAAGACAAGGAAAAGCGGTGCGACCCACGTCATCGCACTGATGTCTGGAAACTTCGTGCAGCGCGGTGCGCCGGCACTTTTTGACAAATACAGGAGAGCCCATATGGCGGTCCTTGGCGGAGTAGACCTGGTGCTTGAGCTGCCTTCGGTATACGCCCTATCCTCTGCTGAATTTTTCGCAAGGGGTTCTGTTGACATACTTAACCGCCTTCATGGCATAAGCATGCTTTCCTTCGGCTCAGAAGCAGGAGATCTGGATACCCTTTCAAGGATCGCAGAAATCGTCTCGGAGGAACCTGGTGATTACAGGCTGCTCCTGAGGAAACACCTCGACCTTGGACTGTCATTTCCCGGAGCCCGGTCAAAGGCTCTCGAAGCGCTGCTTCCTGATATTCCTCAAGGTGTTCTTTCAAGCCCCAACAATATTCTTGGAGTTGAGTATCTGAAGGCACTTCGTAAGACAGGCTCACCGATCCAACCGTTTACAATCAGGAGACAGGGAGCCGGCTACCATGAGGAAGACCTTGAGAAGTCACTTCCGTCGGCTACAGGGATAAGGAAGCTGCTCCTTGAAGGCGGTACTGCAGAAGGGCTGCTCCCGGCCGATTCGGGCGACGAGCTTGCGAGTCTTGTCTCATCAGGGTATTCGATGGTGACCCTTGAAAGCTGCAGAGATCTTCTTCTATACAGGCTGACTGTAGATGGAGACCGCCTGTCCAGCCTTCCCGATGCTGCCGGCGGACTTGGCGAACGAATGGCAGCACATTCACACCTTATTGGGTCGGTTGGAGTGATTGGTTTCATAGAGGCTGTAAAGACAAGGCGATACACCCATACAAGGATATCAAGGATACTGATGCAGTTCCTTCTGTCCTTCGACAGATGCGACCTTGACAGCCTAAGGAGGGGTACTCCGGGCGCAGTCAAGATCCTGGAATCGACTCCCAAGGGAAACGAGTTCCTTGCTTCCATAAGGAAGGACACTGAAATAAGGCTCATCCATAACTTCGGAAAAGAAACCGACGAATACCATGCACTCGATTCAAAGGCATCTAAGGTCTACGGACTGCTATGCAGGGATTACGACGATTCGTGGGATTTCAAGGGCTACCTGTGATAAAAAGCAAGGCTCCCAGCATCCTAACTTAGGATGTTTGCGAGCCTTCTTTGCTGTCTATTTCATTTCCCTCAGTTCCTTGATGTTTTCCCTGACAACTGCCGCAGTTCCTGTTATGTCCCTGTTGTAGTCTGAGATGAATCCTTCGAACAGCTTCTTCAGATTTACCATCATCTCGCTGTTCTTGGACTGGAGCTCCTTCTCCAGGTCTGTAAGAAGATTGTCTGCGTAATCCCTTGCAGAAAGCCTTACCATCTTCGCATCTGACTGGGCCTTCGCGATTATCTCCTTGGCCCTGACTTCAGCTTCCTTCACAAGGTCGTGGTTGTCAAGCTTCGCCTTCATCAGCTCAGCCACCTCAGCCTTTGACCTTTCATACTCGCTCCTGGCTTCGTTAAGGATCCTGTCCTTTTCGGAGAGCACCCACTGTGCTGTCCTAAGGTCTTCAGGAAGTGCCTGGTTAAGCTCATCCAGAACTGATGTGAGCTCATCCTTGTCCACCATGACCTTCTTGCTGAAGAATACCTTCTGTCCGTCCTCAACGATCTCCTGCAGGACCTCCACAAGGCTTGTTATCTCGATTTTCTTTGAAGTTACCTCATAGCTTTCATTCATGTCAAAATCCCCCTGTTTTTTCTTTCCTTGGCATATATTTCGTCAAGAAGCACATCAGGCACAAGGCCCCTGATATCTCCGCCAAAATGCACGATCTGCTTTATATTCGATGAGCTGATATATGAATTGCAGGGCTCTGTCATCAGAAGCACCGTCTCAATATCCTGTGAAAGCTTCTTGTTGGTGTGGGCCATTTGCATCTCATAATCGAAATCAGCGACTCCCCTAAGCCCCTTGACTATGACATCAGCTCCCTCGACCTCAAGGAAGTCCACCAGCAGCCCTTCAAAACTCTTCACTTCAATATTATCACAATCGCCGACTACTTTCTTTATCATCGCCAATCTTTCTTCTACAGTGAACATGCACCTCTTGTCGATGTTGTTAAGTACAGCGACAATCACTCTGTCGAAGACCCTCGCTGACCTCAGCATGATGTCAAGGTGACCGTTTGTTACGGGATCGAAGCTGCCTGGGTATACGGCTGTTATCATACATGCTCCTTTCGATGCTGGTAGAAGGCAAGGACGGTCTTGCCGTACTTTCTCCTGTCCACTAATTCGAGACTTCCTTCAGGTTCGAATATCTCTTCTGATATGTCATATTTGGATACTATCACACCCTGGCTTGAAAGGAGACCAATCTCTTCAATCAGCAGGACTGATGTTTTCACCATATTGTTCAGATACGGAGGGTCCACAAATATTATATCAAAAACATCGCCCTTATACCCTGCTTTTTTACAATATTCATATGAATCTGAGAGAATGGCAGTGGATCCCGCTGAAAATCCCAGATTTTCGATGTTTTTGCATAGAATATCATAGGTCTCCCTGGATTTTTCGACCATTACGGCACTTCCTGCACCTCGGCTCATGCTTTCCAATCCAAGGCTTCCAGTACCGGAAAACATATCAAGCACCCTTGCATCCAGTATTTTCCCGCTTATTATGCTGAACATTGATTCCTTTACCCTGTCCAGTGTAGGCCTTGTGGCGTTGATGTCGCCCTTCTCGGTTACCCTTCCCTGATTGTGCGGTGACAGAAGCTTTCTGCCCTTCGCGCTTCCTGCTATTATCCTCATTTATTCCTCCTGTCAGTTAAGGCATATGAATTCCATGGAATCCTCGAGCATCCGTGTGAATTCGGCCTTGACCCTCCTGTATTCATCATTCTCCTCATGGAAGACCCTTGAAGCGAATTTACCTGCCCTTATAAAGATGGAGTAGTCCCTTGCCAGGTCAGAGACCGACAGTCCTGACCCTCCGGACTGGCTTACACCAAAAAGCTGGCCGGTACCCCTCTGCTTCATGTCCTCCTCAGCTATGAAGAAGCCGTCATTGCTTTTTACAAGCGTCTCAAGCCTCAGCTTCGTCTCTTCGGAGCTCATCTTCGATACCATAAGGCACCAGGACTGATGCTCGCCTCTTCCGACCCTTCCCCTGAGCTGATGAAGCTGGGCAAGTCCGAACCTCTCTGCGTTCTCTATGAGCATTACAGTGGCGTTCCCGACATTGACCCCTACTTCGATGACAGTTGTAGAAACAAGCGCCTTCAGCTCACCGGCCTTGAACGCTCTCATGATCCTGTCCTTATCGGCACCCTTCATCCTGCCATGCAGCATGCCCATTGGTATTCCATTCATCATACCTTCGGAAAGCTCGGTGAAAAGCCCTTCCACGGAACTTGCCTCAAGCTCCGAATCCTCATCGATCAGCGGCGTTACGATATAAGCCTGCCTGCCGCTCCTTATTTCCTCGACCACCTTGCTGTAGCACTGATTCCTTTTCTCTTCCGAGAAAAGCACCGTCCTTATATTCTTTCGTCCCGGAGGCAGCTCATCGATGGTTGACACATCCAGGTCCGAATAAAGGGCAAGTGCCATGGTCCTTGGAATCGGAGTCGCTGACATTACGAGCACGTCAATCTCCTGACCTTTCCCTATAAGCCTGGCGCGCTGGTTAACACCGAACCTGTGCTGCTCATCGGTGACCGCGAGGCCAAGCCTCGGCATCGACACACTCTCCTCAAGCAGCGCATGCGTCCCGATTATTATCATTGGTATCCCTTCCGCGAGATCCTTCTTTATCCTGTCAGCTTCCTTCTTCTTAGTAGAACCCGTCAGGACCTCGATCCTTATCCCGAAGCCAGAAAGCAGGGATTCGGCCTCATCCCTGTGCTGGGAAGCCAGTATCTCGGTAGGGACCATCAGAGCACCCTGGTATCCGTTCTCGACAACGTTGAAGAGAGCGGTCAGAGCCACGATGGTCTTGCCAGATCCAACATCGCCCTGAAGAAGCCTGTTCATCGGGTACGGCTTCTTTTCATCAAGCAGGATCTCCCGGATGCACCTTGACTGCGCCTTTGTCAGCTCATACGGAATGCTTTCCTTGAATTCGGCGAGCCTTCCGCTCATCCTGAAGGCAATGCCGCTTGCGGCATCCTTCCTGAGGTTCCTTGCAATCATTATCTTCAGCGAATAGGAGAACATCTCCTGGAACCTGAGCCTTTCGAGTGCTTCAGAAAGGTCCTTGTCATCAGATGGGAAGTGGACCGTCCTCACAGCCTTGTCCAGCTCCATCAGCCTTTCCTCGGCAAGTATATCCGCTGGTAGGTTCTCTCTTATCATCACGGAATCAAGCACCTGCCTTAGGAGCTTCCTTATGAGGTTGCCTGAGACACCCTCCTTCTGAGGATAGATGGGAGTTATCTCCACGACCTCCCTGACAGTTGAAGGATTAACGACCTCAAGCCCTTTTCCTTTCCGCACGAATTTTCCCGCCAGGCGATAGCTTGTGCCGACACTGTAGTTTGCGGAAATATAAGGCATATTGAACCAGGTTGCCCTGATATCCCCGAATTCGGACCTGAAGGCAGCGCTCACCATGGAAAGCCCCTTCCTGAGCCTGACAGGCCTTCCGATTTTAATGAGCTCAGCTTCCATTACTGACTTGTCTTGCCCGTTGAACGCCGATTCGCATGCATCGAATAGTTTTTCATAGCCTCTCGGAAAATGCAGAAGCAGGTCAAGTATGGTCCTGATCCCCATTTCTTCCAGCTTCTTTGCAGTTTTTTCACCGACACCCTTAAGCGTCATCACCGAGTCATGAACTTCCATGTTTCCTCCATGCAAAGAAGGAAGGCAGAAGCCTTCCTTGCTGTTACTCAATTACTCCACGGAGATGATGAAGTAGTAGAGCGGCTGTTTTCCAGCCAGGCTCATCACGTCAAGGTCTCCATACTTTTCTTCAAGCTTTTCCATGAACACCTGAACATCCTCTTCAGCAGCATCGCTTCCGTAGAATACCGTGAGCGCTGAACTGTGTTCGTCGACCATCCTTTCGATCAGGTCTTCGGTGAGCTGGTACAGGTCCCTTTCAACCTCGACTATCTTGTTGTCAAGAAGTCCCAGGTAGTCTCCCTGCTTGATTTCAATTCCATCTATCTCAGTATCCCTAACCGCGTAAGTTACGGAACCTGACTTGACCTCCGAAAGGCTTCCAGTCATTGACCTGATGTTCGCATCAAGCTCCGACTCAGGATTGAATGCCGTCAGTGCCGTTATTCCCTGCGGGATCGTCTTTGTCCCTATGACATGGACGTCCTTGTGAGAAATTTCCTTAGCCTGGTTAGCCGCCATGATTATGTTCTTGTTGTTCGGCAGTATGAAGATATGTTCAGCGTTCAGGCTTTCAACAGCCTTCACGATATCCTCTGTCGAAGGGTTCATGGTCTGTCCGCCTTCTATTATCACATCAGCACCAAGGTCAAGGAATGCAGCCTTGAGACCTTCGCCCACCGATACCGATATGAATGCGTACTTCTTGGCTTCAGGAACAACAGTATCCTCTGCTGCGAAGTTTTCCCCATGTCCAACCGTATCGGGAACATCCTGGAGGTTCCTGTGCTGCTCCCTCATGTTCTCTATCTTTATCTTGGTGAGTTCGCCAAGCTTACCGGCTTCTGCAAGCACAAGTCCCGGTTCATCCGTATGGATATGGACCTTGATTATGTCATCATAACCGACGTATACGATGGAGTCTCCCATGGTCTCAAGATACTCCCTGAATGCGCCATTGTCAGGCTCAGCAAGTATTATGAACTCAGTGCAGTATCCGAAGGTTATCTCGGTATGAGTATCTCTTGCTGCCACATAGCTTTCTACAGGAGCCTTCTCTTCCGGCTTTCTCTCGGTCATCTCGCCTGAAAGCGCTTCGTACATTCCCTGCAGAATGACTACAAGGCCCATTCCGCCTGAATCTACCACCTTCGCAGCCTTAAGCTGCGGAAGCATCTCAGGAGTCCTTTCAAGTGTGTCCTTGGAAATATCCACGATATTCCTCATGAGCTCCGTACAATCATCAGTGTGGAGCTCCACAGCCTTCTCCCCGACTTCCCTGATAACTGTCAGGATAGTTCCCTCGGTGGGTCTCATAACCGCCCTGTAAGCCGATTTGGAGCCCTCTATGAAGCTAAGCGTCAGCTCGAACGGATTTACTTCCTCTTTACCCTCAAGGCCTTTTGCAATTCCTCTGAATATCTGGGAAAGTATTACCCCTGAATTCCCTCTTGCTCCCATAAGGGCACCCTTTGCGAGTGTCTTCGACACTTCACCTATATTTGTGGACTTGTGTCCCTCAACCTCCCTGACTGCCGCCCGGAAAGTCATGGACATGTTGGTGCCTGTGTCTCCGTCCGGTACCGGAAAGACGTTGAGCGAGTCGACATATGACTTCTCGTCCTCCAGCTTCGCACTGGCGTTCAGGACCATGCCTATGAAGTGCTGTCCATTGATCTTGCTGTATTTCATCTGAAAATAACCTCCCGTAAAAATGGACAACATTGGGAATGTCCAGCTTTTACAAATCTCTTTATATCAATACTGTTTCTGCCTTACCTTAAGTCCAAGAATCATATTCTTCCATAATAGGCCATATTTGAATAGAAATGAGCAAAAAGTCAGGTTTATTTAAGAATTGTGCTTAGAACCTTATACCCTCTATATTTACGGTTATGTTCGCGACCTTGAGTCCGGTATGGTTCTCAACGTTGTACCTTACCTTCTGTATTATGTTTCCGGCTATTACCGAGATCTTCGTGCCGTACTCCACCACTACGAAAAGGTCTATTGAAAGCTCGTTGTTCTTGTAGTTTATCTTGACGCCCTTGTTAAGGTGCTCTACCTTTATCAGCTCCCATAGTCCGTCAGCTGTATTCTTGGAGGCCATGCCCACGACACCATAGCATTCCATAGTGGAAAGACCGACTATCTTGGCGATCACCTCGTCTGAGTAGGTTATGTTGCCGTTGCTGTTGGTTAATCCTATCAATTTACTCCCTCCTTGACTGAATTCATCTTATATAATATTATATTTTCATTGTAACTTCAAGATAAGTTAATGTACATGAAAATTATGTGTTGCAAACAAGTCCACCGTTATGTTAAAATGTTATTTGTTCCAATCGGGATATTAGTTTTCGATTTTATAAACTCTCATGGAGGAGGTGTAAATCTGATGGCAAGAGTATGCGAAATATGCAACAAGGGTGTCATATCAGGAAAATCTTACTCACACTCACACAGGCAGTCACTTAGAAAGTGGGCCCCAAATCTTCAGAAGGTTAGAGCTATTGTCGACGGAACTCCACAGAGAGTTGTCGTATGTACAAGATGCTTGCGTTCTGGCAAGGTTGAGCGTGCGATATAATTAAAGATTGACAGGATAAATCATCCGTTAGAAAACCCAGGGATTAAGTTCCCTGGGTTTTCTAACGTCCATTTTTTTCAGTCTCTGGACTTCATGACGATCACGATTCCGCTCTTGAATGAAACCTCCATGGACTCCCCTGCAAACTCGTTCGATACGGTCCTGGGATCCCCCATCCTGAGCCTGTAGCCATCAAGAGGATATCTGGCCCCTTTGATGGTAAAGCCCTCCACGTCGCCTCTGAAGGCCTGGAATGATATGAAGTCCCCGAAGTCTCTGGTGATGACTCCCGGACTGCTGATCATGCCGATCTTGTTGTTGCCGTCGATTATATAAGCCTCCTTCCCTTCACTCAGGGCCGCCTCAAGAAGCCCCAGGTTACCCAGGAAGTGGTCGAGCCTCACTCCGGTACAGCCGAAGAAAAGGTATGAATCAGGGGAATATTCCCTCGCCTTCAGATATGCCGCTTCAGTGTCCGTAAAGTCCTTGACGGCATCAAACTTCAGGATCTCACATCTTCCCCTGAAGAACTCCAGCGTTTCCTCACTTAGCGAATCGAAGTCACCAAGAAGCAGGTCAGGCATGATGCCAATCTCCTTCAGGAATTCTCCGCCGCGGTCCGCGGCAATAATAATGTCTCCTGGTTCAATATATGAGTTGAAGAGGTCCCTTTCCGGGCTTTTCCCTCCCGACACAATAATTGCCTTCATCTGAGGGCTTTCCTCAGCTTCATCATGTTCTCCGATATCTCATTGTTCCTGTAAACCGCCGATCCCGCTACGATGACATCCGCACCTGCCTCCGCAGCTGCCCTGATGTTGTTCTCGCCAATTCCTCCATCTATCTCGATCATAAGCGAAGGATTTAGCACGTCTGCCATTTGCCTCAGTTCCCTGACCTTGTCGAGGGCATAGGGTATGAATGACTGACCTCCGAATCCGGGGTTCACTGACATGATGAGCACCAGGTCCAGGTCAGGGAGTACATGCTTAAGGACCGAAACAGGTGTTGCAGGATTAAGTGTTATCCCTGCCATCACCCCAAGTCCCTTTATCCTGTGTATCGCCCTGTCCACATGGGTCTCAGCTTCATAGTGGAAATTTATCAGGTCAGCTCCCGCTTCTGCAAAGGCTTCGAAAAAATTCGAAGGCTCCCTTATCATAAGATGAACATCAAACGTGAGCTTTGTAAGCGGCCTTATCGCCTTGATAACAGGAAGTCCGAAGCTTATGTTCGGGACGAACGACCCGTCCATGACATCGATGTGTATCCAGTCAGCCCCGGCTGTCTCTGTCTCTTCTATGTCACGTCCCAGGTTGGCAAAGTCTGCTGATAATAATGATGGTGCTATCTTGACCATTTTTTCTTGTTTACCTCCATTAGTTCATTGAGAAATCTCAGATAGTAGCTGTATCTTTTCTCGGAAATCGTCTTTCCCACCGCAGCCTTTACGCTGCAGCCCGGTTCCTTGTTGTGGGAACAGCCGGTGAACCTGCAGTTCCCCTCATGCTCATGGAATTCAGGGAAGTAATCCTTGAGCTCTTCCGTTTCCATGGACAGCTCGATAGACGAGAAACCAGGTGTATCAACTACAAAGCCATCATTCACCTTTACAAGCTCACTGTGCCTTGTTGTATGCTTACCCCTCCTGAGCCTTTCAGACACTACTCCTGTCTCCATGTGCTCCTTCCCGAGTATCCGGTTAAGCATGGTTGATTTGCCGGCTCCCGAAGGCCCGCAGAATACAGTGATGTTGCCGGTAAGTTCCCTCAGGATCACGTCAAAGTCCTTCCCCTCTTTGGCACCTATGAACAGCAGCTTGTATCCTGTACCCATGAACAGGTCCTTCAGCTCTTCCATCTGGCCCTCAAAAGACAGGTCAACCTTGTTGAACACAAGTACTGGGGTTATGTTGGACTTTTCGAGCATGACAATGAA
>DIXH01000021.1:0-35460 GCA_002428605.1 Clostridiaceae bacterium UBA6085 | reverse complement strand
CTCAGCCTGAATATTCCCTTGGCTTTGCATTCCACTACCCCGCCTTCAGTGCTTACGTAGTAGAAGCCGCCTATTCCCTTTATAATCAATCCTTCCATGGCACCGGTCCCGTGATTTATTTGGGCAAGGCATTCTTTCCTTCCTGCCCCTCCCTTAATTATATCCTTCAATCACTCTTAATTCCACAATTTAAATGTCATCAGAACCACATGGAATTACGGAACGACAAAAAAGCCCCGAAGGGCTTATTTATGCTTATATAAAGGGGGAGCTTATGGTGCGACAGTCGGCTCTGGTGTCGGCTCCTCCGGTTCAGGTTCGCCAAGTATCTCAACTGTGCTTCCATAGGGGACTGACTTGCCGACATTAGGGGTAACATCCACAACGTTGTCAGTTCGCAATGTGTCTCCGCCAAGAACTACCTTGAGACCCATGGATTCAAGCTCTGACTCGTATTGCGCAACGGTCTTTCCTGAGAAGTCTCCAATAAGGACCTCCCTGTACTCATATGCTGTGACATTTACCTTTGAGCCCTGCTTTACTTCAGTATTCTCAGGTATCTCCTGAGACTTTATGGCCCCGTCCAGCTTCTTGTCACCGGTAGGCTGTTTCGTTACTGTTCCGAGCACAAGCTTTACAGACTCCAGAAGGTTCTTAGCTTCAGTTTCCGAAAGGGACAACAGGTTCGGAACCTTTGATATCTGTATTTCAGGTCCCTTTGATATAATGATATTCACAGGGCTGCCCTTAGGCATCTCTGTCAGAGACAAGGGCTCCTGGCTGATTATCTGACCCTGCGGGACGGTTTCGCTGTATTCTTCAGCCACGTTTCCCATGATGAAGTTATTGTTTGCAAGGAGTGTCTCCGCCGATTCAAGAGTCATGTTTACGACATCAGGAACCTTAAGCATCACCTGGCCTGCACTCAGCACGACCTGGACCGTCGAGCCCTTCTTGACGCTTTCGCCTTCGCCAGGGAGCGACCTGAGGACGGTACCCTCAGGAAGGTCGGAATTCTCAGTAGACCCTACCTGCATGACCAGGCCGGCATCTATTATCTTATCCTCTGCATTGTCCTTCAGCATTCCGGTGATGGCCGGGACCTTGGTGTTTTCATCAACAACGGTTGTGGGATTCTTGGTGCCACCCCCGAATACGAATTGTCCGAGGAGTGCGCCAAGCGTGAGGAAAACCACCATCACAAGTCCGACTATGAGAGCGGTCTTGTTCTTTGCTGTCGGCTTGTCATCATCGAATATGTCGTCCTCCATCGGGTCCCTCTTTGGTTTTACCGCACTCATTACCTGAGTCTCTCCGCCAAATACAGCTGCTGCTTCTATGTTTTCACCTGCTTTGACAGTCCTGAGGTCCATTAGCAGCTCTTCGATCTTCTGATATCTTGCTATCGGATCCTTTGCTGTGGCCTTGAGGATGACTCTGTTCAGACCTTCAGCAAGCAGCGGGTTTATTGTCTTCGGGGGCTTTATGTCCTCCTGCATATGCTTTAACGCTATGGTTATAGGGCTCTCAGCATCAAACGGCACAGCACCTGTGGCCATTTCGAACATGACGATCCCAAGTGAATATATGTCGGATCTCCTGTCGGTAAGGTTGCCCCTCGCCTGCTCAGGTGAGAAATAATGGGCTGACCCGATGATCTTCCCCGAATGTGTGATGGTGTTTGAATCCGAGTGCTTTGCTATACCGAAGTCGGTTACCTTGACCAGGTTGTCGCCGGTGATCATAATGTTGTGCGGCTTGATGTCCCTGTGGATGATATTGTTGTTGTGCGCGCATTCAAGGGCTCTTCCGATCTGCATGGAGTAGTCCAGTATCTCTTCGTTTGTTAGCTTGCCTTTTTCCCTTATTACCTGCTTGAGTGTCTTTCCCCTGACATATTCCATGACTATGTAGTGGATATTGTCCTCGCTTCCTACATTGTATATGTTGACAATGTTGGGATGCGAAAGGAAAGCCACGGCATTGGCTTCCTGCTTGAACCTGTCAAGTATCTCCCTGTTGGAAGTGAATTCCTCCTTCAGGACTTTGACAGCATCATATCTGTTCAGCTTCGTGTCCAGGGCTTTATATACTGTAGACATGCCTCCCTGGGCGATCTTCTCCACAATTTCGTAACGGTTGCCAAGTATTTTTCCTATCATTTTACTGCTTCTCCTCCAAATGCCAAGAGAGTGATGTTATCCTTGCCGCCTCTTTCCTTTGCGATCGAAACCAGATGTTTGAGGCTGTTCCCGTTCTCGCCCTTTTTGCTGACCTCGAGGATCTCGTCCTCGGAAATATAGTCGGTCAGTCCGTCTGTGCAGAGAAGGTATGTGTCGCCAGGTTTTGATTCCAGCGTATGCAGGTCTATCTCCACTTCCTCGTTGGTTCCTACTGCCCTTGTTATTATGTTCTTGTTGGAATGGTGCTTTGCCTCTTCAGCGGTTATAGTGCCCATATCCACAAGCGCCTGGACCAGTGAATGGTCCTTGGTGAGCTTGACTATGGAATGCTCCCTTATCCTGTATACCGAGCTGTCCCCCACATGAGCCACATGGATCCTGCCATGCTCAGAGAGCACTGCTGAGACTGTTGTGCCCATGCCCTTCAGGTGGTTGTCTGTTGCTGACATGCTGTATATAGCCCTGTTGGCTGATTCTACAGCTTTCTTCAGCTGCAGGTCAGGCAGTGCCGAAAGTCCGGCTCCGAAACAGTCCCTTATGGTTTTCAGGGCCATTTCACTGGCCACTTCTCCGGCATTGTGTCCGCCCATTCCGTCGCACACGACGAAAAGCGCAAAGCCATCGCCCTCAAGCCAGCCTGCACTGTCTTCGTTAAGTTTTCTGATGTTACCGATATCGGAAATCAAATCTACCATTAGCTGTCTCCTGTCCTACATGCCATCAAGATAGCTTCTTCTTAGCTGTCCGCATGCAGCATCTATGTCTGAGCCCATTTCTCTTCTTACTGTGGCTTCAATTCCCCTTGAATCAAGTGCGTTCCTGAAGCTCTCCACCGCCTTGTTCTGTGATGGCCTGAAAAGCATCTCCCTGATGACATTCACAGGTATCAGGTTGACATGTGTCTTCATGCCCCTCAGCAGTGAAGCCAGCGCATATGCGTCCTCCAGACTGTCGTTGACTCCGCTGACAAGAGAGTATTCGAAGCTGACTCTTCTTCCTGTGGTATCCATGTAGTATCTCACTGAATCCAGTATCTCAGCAATTGACCAACGCCTCGCTATAGGCATTATCTCACGCCTTTTGTCGTCAGTCACGGCATGGAGCGATATGGCAAGGGTTATCTGGAGCTTCATGTCTGCAAGCTCCCTGATCCTGTCCACAAGTCCGCACGTCGACAGGGTTATGTTCCTGTGGGATAGGCATAAGCCTTCCTTCATGTTGACAAGTTCAAGGAATTTAATGACATTCTCGAAATTGTCGAGCGGCTCCCCGCTTCCCATCAGCACGACGTGAGACATCCTTTCTCCGGCCGCCTTAGAGGCTGCGAGTATCTGACCCAGGATCTCTCCAGGCTTAAGGTTCCTGACCATTCCACCCTTGGTGGATGCACAGAAGGAACATCCCATTGCACAGCCGACCTGAGATGACACGCATACTGAATAGCCGTACACATACTTCATCACGACGGTTTCGATGATGTTCCCGTCCTGCAGGGCCAGCAGCATCTTCACGGTTCCGTCCTTGGATACCCTCTTGTCGATGACCTCAGGAACGTATATGTTGAATGATTCCTTGAGCTTATCTTTTGAAGATCCGTTAAGGTTCTTCATGTCCTCGAAAGATTCGGTCCCCTTATACAGGTAGTCCAGGACCTGCTTAGCCCTGAATGGGCCTTCACCCCTGTCCTTGAACCATTCCTTCAGTTCATCATAGCTCCAGTCGAATATATTGTCCAAAAAAACACCTCTTGATTAGTTCTCCAAAGATTATATCACAAATCGCTGCAAATGCTGAAAAACACTGCAGCCTAAAGGAAATCATAGGAATATTTTAAGATTTGTCAGTTCTCCTTACAAGCTTTGAAAGGAAGAATCCATCCATGGTCCTTGTAGGCAGCACAGTAACGAAGCCTTCCTCCGAGTAGATGAGGTTGGGATGCTCTCCAAGCTGGATCCTTTCAGCCCGGAAATCAGGGTTTTTTTCAAGGAACCACCTGACATTCTCCTCATTCTCTGAAGGATTCAGCGTGCATGTCGAATATACCAGGGCACCGCCCTGCTTCACATATAGCCTTGCGACATCCATAAGCCTTCTCTGGAGTGCCGGCAGACCATCCAGCTCCTCCTGTGTCTTCGTATGCTTGATGTCAGGCTTCTTCCTTATTATTCCGAGTCCCGAACAGGGTGCGTCAAGAAGCACCGAGCCTGCCCCGAAGAGCTCTTGCATAGGCTCGCCGGCATCGTGCAGTACGGCCTCTATTCCCTTCAGCCCGAGCCTTGCTGCATTTTCATTTATCGTCCTTATCTTGGCCTCATATATGTCATAGGCGAGGACCCTTGCCCTGTCTCCCGAGAGCTCGGCAATATGTGTGGCCTTTCCGCCGGGAGCGCTGCAGAGGTCAAGGTATATCCCGCCTTCAACCGGCAGAAGGAGCGGAGCGGCAAGCATGGAGCTTTCATCCTGGACAGTAAGCAGCCCTTCAGAGAAAAACCTGTTAGAAGCTACCGAACCTCCCCCTGAGATAATTATGCCAAACGGGGACACCTTTGTCGGCTCAGCGCTGAATCCTTCATTCTCAAGCTCCCTTAAGGCTTCCTCCCTTGTTATCCGCAACGTGTTGACCCGATAGGTGACCGCAGGCCTTTCGTTAAGTCCTTCAAGTATCTCCTCGGTCCTTGACTTGTAATTCCTGCTGAAGTGCATGACCATCCATAGCGGGAATGAATGCTCGTATGCCATCCTTTCGAGCTTTGAACGAAACCTTGGGACCGAATCATCCCTTGTTATGCTCCTAAGCACGGCGTTGACAAATCCCGTCACTCTCGGATTCACTTCCCTCGCAAGGTCAACAGCGTCGCTGACGACAGCATAGTCCGGTATCCTGTCCAGGTACTTCAGCTGGTATGCTGACATCCTCAATATCGCAAGGACAATGCCCTCGATCTTATTCAGCGGGGTGGTGGAGTTCCTTGCAATCATCTCATCAATGGTCACAAGCCTCTTCAGGGTACCATATACCAGTTCGGTGGCAAGTGCCTTGTCATCGTCCTTCAGGTCCACTGAAGAAAGGGCATTATCCAAAGCGATGTTTGAATATGCCCCTTCATTCGTTATTTTCATCAAAGTCTCAAGTGCGACCTTTCTCGCTTTTGCAGCCACCTCTTATCTTCTCCTGTTCCTGAGGATAAGGAGTCTTGCAAGGTTTGCGATTCCTGAAAGCGCAGCAGCGATATATGTAAGCGCAGCAGCATTCAGTACCTGCCTTGCCTTGCCCAGTTCATCGCTCTCGAGGATGCTGTATCCCTCTAGGACAGCCATGGCCCTGCTCGACGCATTGAATTCCACGGGAAGCGTCACAAGCTGGAAAAATACGGTTGCTGAAAACAGTACTATTCCTATGGTCTGGAACACCGGTATGGACAGGAAGAGACCAAGAATGAATATGCCGAAGCCGAAATTCCCCCCGATCGAGGCGACAGGAACAAGTGCTCCCCTTATCTTCATCGGGATATACTCCTGCTGGTCCTGGATCGCATGGCCTACCTCGTGGGCAGCAATGCCAAGCGCAGCTATGGAGCTTGAATTGTATACGCCCTGGGAAAGCCTGAGCTTCTTGCTCCTTGGATCGTAGTGGTCGGTAAGGTCTCCTGCGACCTGCTCAACAGGAACCTCATAAAGGCCAGCCCTGTCAAGAATGAGCCTTGCGGCATCGCTTCCTGTCATGCCGCTCCTGTTGGCCACCCTGGAATACTGGGCATAGGTGGACCTCACCTTGTTCTGTGCGTACATGGCGATAAGTATCGCCGGAAGAAGTATGAGCATCGTTGAATCAAATCCATACATCGGAAAATACACTATTTTAAACCTCCCTTGAATTCAGTCGAGTCGATCCTGTTGCCGTTCAGGAAATCCCTTACGGCCATGGGTTTCTTGTTCGGATACTGAACCTTCTGTATGCTCAGGGACCCATTCCCTGTGGATACAACAATTCCTGCCTTTGAGACCTCTGTGATCTCTCCGGGTCTGCCGGGAGTATCCTTCATAACCTTTGCCTCGAGTATCTTGACCTGGTCATCACCAATGAAGGAATATGCTCCCGGTACCGGGGCCAGTCCTCGGATAAGCCTTTCGATCTCCACTGCATCCCTTGTCCAGTCGATCAGTCCGGTTTCCTTTTTCAGCATGGGGGCATAGGTATGCGAACCGTGGTCCTGTGCTTCAGGCATTATCGTACCTGAGGCGATCCCGTCTATTGTCCGGAGCAGAAGGTCAGATCCTCTTTGGCTCAGAAGGTCATGAAGCTCACCCGCTGTCATTGCTTCACCTATTTCAATCTCGTCCCTAAGGAGCATAGGTCCTGTATCCAGTCCCTTTTCCATGAGCATCGTTGTATTCCCGCTTTTCTCATGGCCTTCTATGATTGCCCAGTTTATGGGTGCCGCTCCCCTTAGCTTGGGAAGAAGCGATGCATGCAGATTGATGCATCCGTACTTCGGTATCGACAGGACTTCCTCGCTGAGTATCTGTCCGTAAGCCACAACGACAATGAAGTCGGGCTCAAGTTCCTTGATCTCTTCTATCGCATCTGTGTCTGTCCGCAGCTTTGCCGGCTGAATCACACGGATGCCCCTTTTGATTGCTTCCTCCTTCACAGGCGGAAACAGCACCTTCTTACCTCGTCCCTTCTCCTTGTCAGGCTGAGCCACAACCAGCTTCACTCCGTACCTGTCGTCAAGGGCTGCGAGTGAAGGCACAGAAAAATCGGGAGTTCCCATGAAAATTATGTCCAAATTACACCGTCTCCTCTTCAGGCTCGAAATCCTCAGGAACGTCCTCAAGCTTGTCCGTGAACAGGCTTCCGTTGAGATGGTCGTTCTCGTGGCATATAGCCCTGGCAAGAAGCATGGAGGCTTCCAGCGTGAACTCCTCCCCTTCCTCGTTCAATGCCCTCACCTTTACGAACCTCGGTCTCTTTACCACCCCTGATTCACCAGGAACTGAAAGACAGCCCTCATAGTCAAGGTATTCTCCCTCCGTCTCCAGGATTTCAGGGTTTATAAATACATATTTCCTGTCTTCCAGACCTATCACGAAGATCCTCTTGAGTATTCCTACCTGAGGCGCAGCCAGTCCGACCCCATCCTCATGGACCATGGTGTCGAACATGTCCTTGATCAGTGTCCTTATCCTTGGTGTTATCTCAGCCACAGGCTTGGCTGTCTTTCTGAGGACATCGTCCCCTATCGTTCTAACATTTCTAAGTGCCATATCATATCTCCTTGTCATAGCATGCTTGTCGGATCAAGGTCTATGCTTGTCCTGACATCCCTTACGCTCTTCTCGAGCACAAGGTCCTTTATTCTTCTCGCAATGTCAGCATCCAGCTCACCTTTCAGCAGCATCTGCCACCTGTGGTTCTGCTTTATCTTTGAGATAAGGCAGGGGCTCGGACCTAACATGATGATTTTATCATAGCCAAATAAAAATTTTCTTAATTCAGCACCGACTGTTTGTATATTTTTTATTAACAGGGTTTCATCCTCAGAGCTCTGAACGATCGACATGATCCTCGAAAACGGAGGGTTGTTCATCATTTCCCTTGCTGCGATTTCACGCCTGTAGAAGCCCTTGTAGTCATGCTCCTTTGCGCTCACTATGGAGGGATCCTCCGGTGTGTAGCTCTGGATAATGACCTTTCCAGGCTTGTCATGACGGCCTGCCCTGCCTGCCACCTGGGTTATCAGCTGGAATGTCCTCTCCCCGGCCCTGAAATCAGGAAGGTTCAGGGACAGGTCGGCTGCGATGATCCCTACAAGAGTCACATTCTTGAAGTCCAGTCCCTTTGTGATCATCTGGGTACCGATCAGGATATCTCCCTCCCTGTTCTTGAAGGAATTGTACATGTCCTCGTAGTCTGACTTGTTCCTTGCCGTATCCCTGTCCATCCTCACTACCCTGGCACCTGGGAATTCCTTCCTTACCATCTCCTCAACCTTCTCAGTCCCCGTCCCGAACTGCTTTATGTATCTGCTAGAACAGGCCGGACAGGTTTCCGGAAGTGCCTGCCTGTAGCCGCAATGATGGCAGGAGAGATCCCTGGAGTTATGGTATGTGAGGCTTACGCTGCAGTTGGGGCAATTGAACACATGTCCGCAGGATCGGCAGGAAACGAAAGTCGAATAGCCTCTCCTGTTCAAAAACAGTATTACCTGCTCCTTTGAATCCAGAGACTTTTCGATCTCACCCCTGAGCACCCTTGAGAACATTGACCTGTTTCCTGCCTTTAGCTCACTGCGCATATCCACAATGGACATTTTAGGCAGGGAACCCCTGGTTGCCCGCTTATCAAGGGTTATCAGCCCTATTTCACCCTTCACAGCCCTATGGTAGCTATTGATTGAAGGAGTTGCAGATGCGAGCACGAGTCTTCCGCCATTTCGCTTCATCATGAATTCAGCCATTTCAACAGCTGAATACTTCGGGCTCATCTCCGACTTGTAGGATGTCTCATGCTCCTCGTCTACTACAATAAGGCCAAGGTCCCTGAACGGCAGGAAAAGGGCTGACCTTGCCCCCACGGCTATCTTAACCTCACCGTTCTTTACCCTGTGCCATTCGTCGAACCTTTCACCTTCGGAAAGCCTTGAATGGAATATGGAAATGTCCTTTCCGAATCTTCCCTTGAACCTCTCGATCATCTGGGGAGTCAGGCTTATCTCAGGTACAAGCACGATGCTGTCCTTACCTTCCTTGAGCATCCTCTTGATGACATCCATGAAGACCTCGGTCTTTCCGCTTCCGGTTATCCCATGTACGAGATAAGTACCCGGCTTTTTCATTATGGTATCCGAGGCGATCAGCTGTTCCTCGTTAAGCCTGGGCGCTTCATAGTTTTCATATTCCCTGATGTCATGCCTGCTGCTCCTGACCGAGGACACCTCGATGACACCATGCCTGATGAGGGTATTAAGGGAGCTTGATGAAAAGCCCATCCTTGATATGTCTGCCCTGATGAATTTTCCCGGATTCTTCCCGATGAGGTCAGCTATAGCAGCATATGGCTCCTTGTTAAGCTTCCCTGAAAGCTCAAGATTCGGGTAAAGCTTCTCCTCAGTCTTGAATCCGGCACCCTTTAGTGTGCCAACCGGAATGAAAAGCCTTATGCCCTCGAGATAGGTGCAAAGATATCGCTTCCTCATCTCCTCAACAACTTCAACAGTCCAGCTGTCGAATAGCGTGCCAGGAAGCACCGAGGAGATGTCCTTGATCCCCTTGACCTCCGCTTCAGGAATCATCTCAACAACAAATCCGTCAAGCCTTTTGTTGGATGCCCCGAACGGTACCTTAACACGGCTCCCGACTGAAATATTCATTTTTTCGGGTATCCTGTATGTAAAAACCCTGTCCATGGCCTGTGATTCGTTGTTTACCACTACGCCTGCAAATCCCATTGGGTCACCTCCGCAACTGTCACAATAACTGACTTTTCATCCGACTTCAGCTTCCATCCTCCTGATTTCCTTCATCAGGAACATGAACCTTTCTCGGCCGGCTTCAATCCTCTTTTCGAGGAATTCCATGAATCCTTTGTAAAACACCCTGTCCTCGAAATTCAGTTCACCTGCAAGCTTAATGTTGACCTCCGCATCATGGATGCTGCCTGCCGTGTCCTGAACAGCCTTCAGACGTGCACGCCAGACTGCACCTCCATAGTCCCTCCATTCCTCAGCAAGCTCAAGACTGTAAAGTGCCTTCTTGACTGCAATCCTGTACCTGTGGATCCTGCGCTTTTTTCCAAAGCCTTCAGAAGCACCTGCCCTGAGCTCTTCAAGCATGCTGCTTAACCTGAGCTCTGCAAATGAGCCGAAATCCATATGTTCCTTCCCTTCATCGGTCAATTCCATTGAAAGCAGAGTTTCCCCAAGCTTCTTCACTTTTCTCTGAATAAGCTCTCTGTCCTCTTCACCAGGAATTGACATGGCTCTGATCAAATCGATTTCTGCCTCGGCTTCCTCTTCATGCTCCGGATGCTCCAGGACAAAATCCTTAATTGCTTTTACCAGCATGTCCGCTTCACGCTTTTCACCGAAAGCACCTATGGCTTCCCTGAGCATCGCATCTGCTGAAGCGAAACCGTACTCGCCAATAAGCGGAAGGAACAGATAGAGGATGGAGGTCAGGACCCTCATGTCCACTCTCACATCATGTACAGCATCCGGATCATGAGGATCCGCGAAGTGCCTGTAAAGGTCTGCGTTAAGCCTTTCCAGCGTCCTTCCGGTCATTCTGAGATAGGCATCATAGCACCCTGAAGTTACCATCCCTGATGCAGCTCTGACTGCTTTCATCATCAGAGACCCCTTGACGCAGCCATAAGCGCCTGCAGGTTCCTGTCATTGAAGGCGACCATTACGACTTTCTCCAAAACGTCATCATTTTCGAGGAAGTCGTTCACAGCTTCCAATGCAACCCTTGAAGCCTCCTCCAGAGGATATCCGTATACTCCCGTGCTTATCGATGGGAAGGCGATGCTCTTAAGGCCATTGGAAGCAGCAAGCTCCAGGGACCTCAGATAGCAGCTTCGAAGAAGCCCGGCATTGTCCTGTCCCTTCCTGTAGATAGGACCGACCGTGTGGATGACATGGCCGGCCTTAAGCCTGTAGCCTTTGGTGATCTTAGCCTCACCGGTCCTACAGCCGTCAAGCCTTCTGCACTCCTCAAGAAGTCCCGGCCCTGCCGCCCTGTGTATGGCTCCGTCTACCCCGCCGCCGCCAAGCAGGCTGCTGTTTGCAGCATTTACGATTGCATCGGTATCAAACTCCGTTATGTCCCCTTTTACAATCTCGATCCTACTGTCCATCCTTGCACCTCCCTGTACTGTCTACTTAGATTATACAGCCTTGGCCGGTCTGCAGGAACTGCCGGAGGAAGTATCAGGAAATATTGGGAGAAAATTCAAAGGACCAGGTTTCCATGGTCCTTTATCTGTCTATTCCTTTTTAAGGATCTCATCAAGCAGCCTGTCGGCCGTTTCCCTCTTGCTCAGGTCTCCAAAGGGTATCTTTCTTCCATCCCTTGAATAGAGCACCAGGGAGTTCCTGTCTTCACCGAAGACCTTCCCGCCGGATATGTCGTTCGCTGCAATGAAGTCCAGATTCTTCCTTTCCAGCTTATCTGTCGCATATTTTTCAATATCGTGGGATTCCGCCGCAAATCCTACCAGGACCTGACTCTTCTTCCTCATTCCCATCTCATGCAGGATATCGTTATCCTTCTCGAGCTCAATGACAATGGGACCATCCTTCTTCTTTATCTTTGTCTCCGAGTAGTTCCTGACCTTGAAATCCGATACCGCAGCCGCCTTTATGACATAGTCCATGCTATCATACACGGAAAGCGCAGCATCCATCATCTCACTGTTTGTCCTTGCTTCAATGAGCCTGACTCCCGAAGGAAGAGGCACCGACACTTCACCGTATACCAGCGTAACATCCGCTCCTCTGTCCCTTGCAGCTTCAGCGATGCTTATCCCCATCTTGCCTGAGGACCTGTTGCTTATGAGCCTTACCGGATCTATCGGAGCTACAGTTCCACCCGCAGTGACCAGGACCTTTTTGCCTTCAAAGTCATTACTTTGGTAAAGCAGACTTAGGATGTCATCTACGATATCCTGGACGTTTGCAAGTTTACCTTCGCCTACGTCACCGCATGCAAGCCTTCCTGATCCGGGCATGGTAAAGCTGTAGCCATGGCTCCTTAGCTTTGCGATATTCTCCTGGACTATGGGATTTGCGAACATCTTTGTATTCATGGCAGGCGCTATGAGCTTTTTGGCTTCAGTCGCCATAATTGAGGTCGATATGAAATCGTCGGCGATTCCTCCTGCTATTTTCCCGATCATATTTGCTGTGGCAGGCACGATTGCGAATACATCCGCCTTTTTCGCAAGTGATATATGAGCTATCTCCCAGGCCTTCGGCTCCATGAACATGTCCGTAAGGACCGCGTTCTGGCTAAGGGACTGGAAAGAAAGCGGGCGCACGAATTCCTGGGCTGACTTCGACATAGCTACGTCGACTCCTATACCAAGCTTCTTCAGCGCAGACACGACCTCAAGGGCCTTGTATGCGGCAATGCCCCCTGTGACACCTATCACCACGTTCTTCAATTTACTTCACTCCGTCCTTCAGAGTCTCGTAATGTATCAGACCTTCATTTACCTCGTTTATAGCTATCGAAAGCGGCTTGTTGCTGTCAAATTCCGTAAGGAGCGGGCTACCGTCAAGGATCTGCCTTGCCCTTCTTGCAGCAACGGTCACAAGCCTGTACCTGTTATCTACCTTTTCGAGAAGTTCTGTCACTGATGGTTCAATCATTGAATGCATTAAAATTTTCCTCCTTCAAGGATACTAGTTCCTTGCTTATCCTGGTTACACGACATTTTTCGGCAACTACGATGCTCCTGAGCTTCTCGTAGGATTCTGCCACTGTCTTGTTTATTATAGCGTAATTGTACTTTGAAACATAGTTGAGCTCGTCGAAGGCTGCCTTGAACCTTGTGATCAGTGATTCCGGAGTCTCACTGCCCCTTCCGACTATCCTCTTCCTGAGCTCGCTCATGGTGGGGGGGAGTATGAACACGAATATTCCCTCGGCCGTGTTCTCCTGGACATTCAGAGCTCCCTGGATATCTATCTCAAGTATGACGTCGATTCCTTCGGAAAGCTTCCTTTCAACCTCTGAACGGGGGGTACCGTAATAGTTGCCGTATACCTCGGCATATTCGAGAAAATCGTCTTCAGATATCCTTCTCTCGAATTCCTCACGGCTTAAGAAAAAGTAGCTTTCACCGTGGACTTCCCCGGCACGGGGCTGCCTCGTCGTTGCAGACACTGAGTTCCAGACGTCACAGTGCTTTTCCGTATATTCCCTGCAGACTGTACCCTTGCCTGCACCTGAAGGTCCTGATAGGACCAGTAGCAATCCTCTATTCATCTATGCCGACCTCGTCGATCTGGCCGTCCATGGACTGAAGCCTGTGTGCAACAGTCTCCGGCTGCACCGCAGAGAGTATGATATGGTCTGAATCCGTTATAATTACGGCTCTGGTCCTTCTTCCATAGGTGGCGTCGATGAGCATTCCCCTGTCCCTTGCCTCCTGGATTATCCTCTTTATCGGTGCTGATTCCGGGCTTACTATCGCCACCAGCTTATTGGCGGATACTATGTTCCCGAACCCTATGTTGACAAGCTTTATAGCCATGAGAACCTCCTTAAGTTCATTAGAGCTATGCATCACTCTATGTTCTGCATCTGCTCCCTTATTTTTTCGATGTCGTTCTTTATTTCAAGGACGGTGTTGGTTATCGTTATGTCCACCGACTTGGATGCCATAGTGTTGGCTTCCCTGTTCATCTCCTGAGCAAGGAAATCAAGCTTCCTTCCGACAGGCTCCTCTTCTTGGAGGAATGACCTGAACTGCTCCATATGGCTTGAGAGCCTGGTTATCTCTTCGTCTATGCTGGCTCTGTCGGTATACATTGCTACTTCAAGAGCCAATCTGTTCTCATCGACCGGTATCTGGTCCATTATGCCCTTGAGCCTTTCAAACAGCTTCTCCCTGTATGCCGGCATGACGGTAGTCTCACGTGACTTTATGATCTCAAGCTTTTCAAGGATGGAATCAGCCTTCTGAAGCATGTCCCGCTTCAACAGCTCCCCTTCCTTCTGTCTCATGTCCTGCATTATGGCTGATGCATCCCTTACTGCCCTTTCGAGAAGTATCCATATCTCGTCAAGGTTCTCCTCGGTCTCTTCAGTGTAGACCACGTCAGGGAACTTGGAGATAAGAGAAACCGAAACATCATCGACAAGGCCGAGTTCATCCCTCATCTTCTTCAGGACAGAAGCATATCGTCCTGCCAGGGATTCGTTGTACTTGACTTCAAGGTCATCCTTGATATGGTTCCTGTAGGTTACGAACATGTCGAGCTTTCCCCTGGTTATGTATTCCTGGAGTGTCTTCCTTATCCTGTCTTCCAGAGGGAACAGGCTCTTTGGCATTCTTATGTTGACATCGAAATATCTGTGGTTGACTCCCTTAAGCTCCACAATGACGCTTCTCTTGCCGTCATCGGCCAGGGCTCTTCCGAAGCCCGTCATACTTTTTATCATGAGATCCTCCGATTTAAGTTTATAAACATTATAGCTTCACAGCGGCACAAAGTTCAAGCATAAGGCCTACGTCAACATATGAGGATAAAGGTCCTTCTCGAACCATTCCCTCACGTCATTCAAGTCATTGAAGAGCGAAAGCGCAACCATCAGCTTTATCCTTGCCTTCTGGCCCGGCAGGCTCTCCCCGAATATCACTCCCATGGTCCTTAAGTGTTTTCCTCCACCCTCGTAGCCGTAGCTCTCGTAAACCCTTCCTTCGTAGCATCTTGAGACTATCACCACCGGCACGCCTTTCGACAGGGCATACCTAATGCCTTCAACCATCTGCGGAGGAACGTTGCCTCTTCCAAGGGCCTCGATCACAATACCCTTGTCTCCCTTGTCGACAGAGAACCTTATGAATGAGGAGTCCATTCCGGCACAGACCTTGATAAGTGAGACCCTCGATTCTACCTTCGACACGCTTCTGCATTGCCTGCCTGACGCTACCCTATAGTATATCACACTATTGTTGTCAATTATCCCAATCGGCCCGAATAAAGGCGTCCTGAAAGCGTTGAGAGCCATTGAATTGGCCTTGGTGACCTCAGAAGCGGAATGCAGCTCGCCATTCATGCACACAAGGACACCCCTCCCCATGGATGAATCCGATGAGGCTGCAACAATGGCCTGGGCCAGGTTGAAAGGTCCGTCATAGCCAAGCTCCGAACCGCTCCTCATGGATCCGGTTACAATGATCGGCTTTTCGGTCTCAATCGTAAGGTCAAGAAGATATGCTGTCTCCTCCAGTGTGTCCGTACCATGGGTGATCACTATGCCATATATGCTGTCATCCTCCAGAAGCTTCGTGACATAAGCCTGCAGGTCCATTATACGGTCTATTGTCATATGAGGGCTTGGTACCGAACTGAAGTTGTGTGATACCACCTCAGCATGCTCTTCAATACCGGTGACCATGCTCATTATCTCCTCACCGGTAAGAGTCGGAACAGCTGCCTTCAGCTTCTGGTCCAGCTTCATTGAAATGGTGCCCCCATTGAACACCACAGCGATCTTTTTCATCTAAGTCACCTTTTTTTCAGCGAAATACTGGTAATAGTAGGTCATTATCCTTCCATTGTACAGCTTCCTGTTTTTTGAGGCCTTTCTGCCGAATGCCTTCTCGAAGCCATCCATGCTGGATAGTATGAAGTAGTCTGCATCCTGCATCCTCGCCTTGTCACGGCCAAGCTTTGACATTAATGCTGCGACTTCATCAGCCTCGCCCATCCTTTCGCCGTAAGGTGGATTTGTTATTAGTATGACATCCCTGTCATTTATCGTGAGTCCCCTGAAATCCTCCTTGTAGAAGTATATGTTTTCGAAGACCCCGGCCTTCTTGGCATTGATCCTTGCTGTGCTAAGTACATATGAGTCATTGTCATAGCCTGTTACAGACAGCTTCCTTCTCTTCTCAGCCAGCTTGGCACCCTCCCTCACTTGTTCCCAGATGTCAGCGGGGAAGGTTGGCCAGGTCTCAGACACGAAGGACCTGTTGATTCCAGGCGCTATGTTCTGCGCGATCATCGCAGCTTCTATAAGGATGGTCCCAGACCCGCAGAACGGATCCACCAGAGGCCTTTCGCCGTTGTAGCCTGCGATGAGTACAAGTGCCGCTGCAAGCGTCTCCTTGAGCGGAGCAGTACCTGAACTTTCCCTGTAGCCTCGCTTATGGAGCCCTGGGCCTGAAGTATCAAGTGACAGGGTCACCCTGTCCTTGAGGATCCCGACCTCTATCTTGTATACAGGACCATCCTCAGGGAACAGTTCATTCCTGTATGTCTTCCTCATCGAGTCAACAACTGCCTTCTTGACGATGCTCTGGCAGTCAGGGACGCTATGAAGCGTGCTCTTTACAGATTTCCCGGTCACGTGCATCTTGCCGTCAAGCGGCACTATCGATGGAAAATCAACTGCGAGGGTCCCCTGATAAAGCTCCTCGAAGGAAAACGCATCAAATTCAGACAGGCAGATGAGCACCCTTTCAGCCGTCCTTAGGTGGATGTTGCATATCGCGATATCCATCTCATCACCCTCGAACATGACTCTTCCATTTTCAAGCTTCAGGTCTTCGTATCCAAGGTCCTTAAGCTCCCTCGCTGTGACATTCTCAAGTCCGAAGGCACACGTGGCTATGATCTTATAATCCATCATTCTCTCCTTCGGCGATGACCAGCGAAATTGGACAGTGGTCAGAGCCAAAATATTCGTTGTGTATTCCAGTATCCCTTACAATGTCCAGAGCATTGTCAGAGACTACGAAATAGTCTATGCGCCAGCCCACATTCCTGTCCCTGGCCTTGAACCTCTGGTCCCACCATGTGTATATTTCAGTATCGCTGTTCCTGTCCCTGAAGACATCCCTGAAGCCTGATGAGAGGAGCCTTGTGAACCACTCCCTCTCGACAGGCAGAAATCCTGAGGTGGTTTCATTTGATTTTGGATTCTTGAGGTCGATCTCATTATGGGCAACATTGAAGTCGCCTGTAATTATCACCTTCCTGCCGGATTCCCTTAGGGACCTGAACTCGAGAAGAAGGTCTTCATAGAACCTCATCTTGTAAGCCAGCCTCTCCTCACCGCTTCCTCCATTTGGGAAATAGATGTTGAACAGGGTGACTGCCCCCTTGTCTATCCTTATGACCCTGCCTTCGGCATCATAATCAGGGATACCTATACCAAGCCTTACGCTGTCAACAGGTACCCTTATGTAGGCAGCGACTCCGCTGTAGCCTTTTCTGAGCGCTGAATGCATGTGGAGGGTGTAGCCCATTTCCTTCAGAAGATGTTCATCCTCAAGCTGGCTTTCCTGCATCTTGGTTTCCTGTATAAGCAGTATGTCTGCATCAAGAGAAACTGCGTTTTCCCTGAATCCTTTCTTTGTTATAGCCCTCAGTCCGTTTACGTTCCATGATACTATCTTCATCTTGTTCTCCTAAAGCTCATAAAGCTTTACAGCTTCATTCCCGTCAGTTTCCATGAGCTCCACCTGAATCAGCTCCTGCCTGGATGTGGGTATGTTCTTTCCCACGTAGTCGGCCCTTATCGGAAGTTCCCTGTGACCTCTGTCAATGAGGACTGCAAGCTGGATGCTCTGGGGCCTTCCGTTTGAGAATACCGCATCGATGGCGGCTCTGACTGTCCTGCCGGTGAATATGACATCATCCACCAGGATGACCTTCTTCCCCTTTATCTGGACATCGATAGCAGCATCCTTTATCATGGGCATCTCATAGCTCTGCTCCAGGTCATCCCTGTAGAACGTGATGTCTACGCTTCCGACAGGGACCAAAGTGTCCTCAAACGACCTTATGTTCTCTGCGATCCTCTCAGCAAGAGGCATTCCCCTTCTTTTGATCCCGATGAGGACTATGTCTTCAACGCCCTTGTTCTTTTCTACTATTTCGTGGGAAATCCTCGCAATCGCCCGCTTTATTGCCATTTCATCCAAAAGGTTTGATTTTAGATTCACTTCGCACCCCCCTGCCTTTTTAGGTTTTTCAGGTATTCCCTGAATTCGTCATGGACAGGTCTCCAGAAAGAAAGCCTTTTGCCTCCTGGAACGTCAAACCCCAGCTTTGCTGCATGGAGCATCTGACCATTCGTCCTGTCCCTTTTAGTGCCGTATACGAAATCACCGACCAGCGGGTGACCGACCGATGCCATATGGACCCTTATCTGGTGGGTCCTGCCGGTTTCAAGCCTTACCCTGAGAAGCGTGCAGCCCTTGTATCTGGCTATAACCTTCCAGTGAGTAACGGCACGTTTCCCATCCTTGTCGATGCCCATCTTCAGCCTGTCCTTCTTTGACCTTGCCATGGGAGCATCGACTGTACCCTCGTCGCTCCTGAAGCTACCGTGGCAAAGTGCAATATATTCCCTGTCCATGGAATGGTCCTTAAGCTGCCCGGAAAGGAGCTGGTGTGCCCTGTCATTCTTGGCAACAACGAGAAGTCCCGTCGTATCCTTGTCTATCCTGTGCACTATTCCCGGTCTCAGTACCCCGTTTATCCCTGACAGGTCCCTTATATGGAAAAGCAGGGCATTGACAAGAGTATCAGAATAGTTTCCAACGGCAGGGTGCACTACCATGCCTTTGGGCTTGTCAACCACAAGCAGGTCCTGGTCCTCATAGACAACATCTATTGGCAGGTCCTTCGGTACCACTTCAAGGGTATCGAGCTCGGGAAGAGAGACGAGTATGGTCTCAGTGCCCTTCAGCCTGTATGAAGCCTTCCTGTCCTTGTCATCCACCGTAATGAGTCCATCATCCAGAAGCTTCTGGACATAGGACCTTGAAAGGTCCTTCAGCTCTTCCGTAATGAATATGTCAAGCCTTTTCCCGTTGTCCTCTTCCTTTGCCAGGAACTGAAGCTCTTCCAAATCTAATCAACTTCCTTCAAGATATATATTATGAGAAGTGCAGTACCAACGGTAATGAACATGTCAGCCACATTGAACGAGGGGAAATAGTAGCTTGTCTTCCAGTGCCACTCAATGAAGTCAACTACGTACCCCTGCCTTACCCTGTCCACAAGGTTTCCTATGGCACCGGCCACTATCATTGAATTGCTGAGAGTGAACAGGACCGTCCTTTTTTTAGTCCTTATGTAGTTGATGATTATACCGAGAATGACAAGGGTCGTGGCTCCTGCAAGGATATATGCCTTCCCCTGGAATATTCCGAATGCTGCCCCTCTGTTCTCAAGATATGCAAGGTCGAAGAAGCCCTCGATCACCGTTATTCCCGTGCCGCCCTTGAGTACGGCGATGGCCCAGGCCTTTGATATCCTATCCAGTACAAGGCCGATAATGACTATAAGTAAAGCCATAGATTCCTCCAAAGATTTCTTTTTTGGTGCAACGACAAACAAAGCTTTCTCGCACCGTTGAAAAAAGCTTGCTTAAAGGTTTCTGTGTCGTGCAGGACTTCCTGCAGTCTTCCCTCATAGGTACTATACCATAAGGCAGGTCCCTTAACAAGAAAATAGAGGCTGCGGAAGGTCCGCGCCTCATCTTCTATTTGCATGTATTATTCCTCTCTTAGCCTTGCGCAGCCTCTTCGCCGATTGGATTGTCCTCCCTTGGAGGTGCAACCTTCAAAAGCGGGGTCTTCGGAGTCTTTTCAAGTTCCTCGGTAAGCATGTTGAAGTTGTCCATCTGGTCCTCCATAAACTGCCTTACCTTCCTTCTGTAGCTTGCGAACTCCTGCCTGTACTTCTCGTATTCCCTCTTGAGAAGCTCAACGTCATCGGCAGCCTTGTCGAGGATCATGTTTGACCTCTCATTGGCCCCTCTGATTATCGCCTCTGCCTCGTTCATTGCCTGCTGCTTCGTTGAGTCTGCTGTATTCTGAGCGAGTATCAGGGTGCTCTGGATAGTGTTTTCAATGGATGCATAGTGGCTTACCTTCTCATTGAACCCTTCGATCTTTTCCTTCAGGTTCGCATTCTCCCTGTAGAGCGCTTCGAAATCCTCCACGATCTCATCCAGGAATTCATCAACCTCTTCAGTGCTGTAGCCTCTCATGGTCCTCTTGAACTCTTTGTTCGTTATGTCTATCGGTGTAATCTTCATGACCGCCTCCTATACGAATCTGAAATACTTGATCCTCAGGTTCCCTTTCTGGGTCTCCCCGGAAATCAGACCCATCTTGAATTTTCCCCTGCCTCTGATCGTAATGGTATCGCCTTCCCGCACCTCGCTGGATTTCTCCTTCTCCTCTGAATAGTTGAGCAGGACCTGCCCCCTTGAAATATACTCCAGGGCTTTGGTCCTGGAGGTACCTGCCAGCATGGCGACGACTCCGTCAAGCCTAAGGGAAGCTACAATTCCAGTGTTCTCCTCCATCTCAGGCGACACCAGCATTTGGGAATCGCCGAGAGGTTCCCAGGTCGTCCTTATTGCGCACCTGCCTGCGGAAATGAGGCTTTCTGCCAGGAAATCTGCATTTTCCCTCAGGACCACAGCATATCCTGTTCCGTCACTGACAAACACATCGCCCAGACGGTCCCTTGACAGGCCAAGAGCCATTATCGCCCCAAGGTAGTCGCGGTGCAGAGGAGTCTTGTCAAATGCAGACGGCTCCATTCTGATCAGTGCAATGCAATCACCGACCTCACCGGTCGAGCAGATCAGCCTTCTCTCCATGCTGTCTGACGGATGAAGCACGAAGTTCCTGTAATCCTTCATCCTTATGACCTTTGACCAGATATTAGGTGTAAGGAACTCATCAGTGTGGTCGAACCACCCTGCATCCTTCATCCTCTCGAGGAACTCGTGGAGCTTTGCGAGCCGGTAATTGTCCTCATCCGGAAATGCTGCCAGGAAGCTCTGCTTGTCCATCTATCTCCAGTTCAGGAAGCTCTTGGTGGTCGTATCAGCCTTGATTTCCTTCATTACCTCGATGCCGCTCGGTGAAAGCACGTAGACTCCGCTCTCCACTTCCTGAAGATCGCCAGCCATCGCGTAGGTAGCTCCTGCCATGAAATCAAGCAGCCTCTGCGCAACCTTGGGTTCAAGACCTGTGGTGTTGACTACCACTATCATCTTGGATTTCAGGTTGTCGCAGATCTGAGGCGCTTCATCGAAGGTAGTGGGTTTGATTATGGTAAGCTTCGTTCCGGCATTCCCATGGATCGGAACAACCTTGTTTACAGGCTGGGCTTCTCTCCTCCTGGACATGACCGACACAGGAGCTTCCTCGTACTCCTCTTCCTTCTCTACTTCTTCCTCGAATTCGTCATAGATATCCTCGTCTTCCATACCTATCATTGATTTGATTGATGTCATGAATTTTCCCATTTTGATTTCCTCCCCTATTTTTCTCTTGCACCAAAAATTCCTTCACCGACTCTTATCAGTGTGGAGCCTTCCTCCATGGCTGTGACATAATCATTCGTCATACCCATGCTAAGTATCTCCATCCTGAAGTTCTCCGACTCTTTTTTTTTCAAATCATCAAAGGTCTGCTTCATCCTTCTGAAATATTCCCTGTTCTCTTCCGTGGTACCTTTGGGAATTATTGCCATAAGGCCTCTTATCCTTATATGTTCCAAAGACCTGGCGAGTTCCGAAAGGTCATCAAGCCCTTCCGGAAGGACACCTGATTTTGATTCCTCGCATCCGATGTTGATTTCTATAAGGCAATCCGTCACAATGCCCTTTTTCGCCGATTCCTTTTCAATTGCCAAAGCAAGCTCCGGGCGGTCCAGGGAATGTATAAGATAAACCTCACCCACTACCTTCTTGACCTTGTTTGTCTGAAGGGACCCAATAAGGTGCCATCTTACATCATCCGGCAGCTTCAACTTCTTCTCCAGAAGCTCCTGTACCCGGTTTTCTCCGAGATCCCTTATACCAGTGTCGTATGCTGTCTTCGCCTCCTGAGCTGTACGTGTCTTGGACACCGCCACAAGTGTGACACCTTCCCTGAGGCCTGCACTTATCTTTCCGATATTTTCAATGATCTCCTGTTCCAACAGGCCACCTCCTATACTTCAGGTTCTGCGATCTTCATGTGTTCCGGAACCCTTAATCCTCCGGTCCCGTCAATTGTGATGCTGTCACTTTCGATCGTCTCCACCCTTACTCCCCTATATCCTATCATTCTGACGAATCCGTAATCTGATGCCAGATATGACCTGAGCATGTCGGTATCGCCTATGACTTCGATAACAAATGGCGCCGGAAGCTTTTCGCCGTTGATGGTTATGAATGCCCAGCTGCAGTAGACCTCGGATGTCTCAAGGATCCTCTCGCCGTTTATGGCTATCGCCTCGGCACCGGAATTCCTGAGTTCGTTCAGAATCTTCAGCATATCAGTGTTGTGGATCGTCCTGAGATAATTGAGGACATCATCCTTATCCTCGCCGGTTGTCATCTCGCCATCCTGCATCGTAATGACTATGCCGCTCCCGGTGACCTTCACGGCACCTGCAAGAGCTGCGTTCCTCAGAAGCTCATACTCGATCTCATCAACTGTAGTCTCGTCATTCTTCATGGCATCCTTGTAGGTTTCAAGCTTTTTCCGCATTTCAGCGTTATCTTCCTCAAGCCTTCCCAAATCGCTTATGAGCTTGATCCTCTGGTCATTCGCATCCTTATATTCCGCTGTCGTAAGTATGCTGTCCATGGACCCCTGGGTAACCTTGATAAGCAGCACTGTCATGACTCCGAGAATGACCATTATAGTGAATATCATGACCTTGTGCCTAGCCCTCATCTGAATCTTCCCTCTTCGAGAGCTTCTCAAAAAGAAGCCTTCTTATTACAGCGAAGTTGTTGAATATCCTTCCCCCGAACACAAGGACTGCAGCAAGGTACATTGGTATTCCGAGCTTGTCTCCGAGATATGTCAGCGCGACTGCGATGAGTGCGTTCCCGAAGAAGCCTGATATGAATATGTTGGGTTCGAAGGTCTTGGCAAGGTTTGATTTCACAGCTCCAAACACGGAATCCAGTGCCGCCAGTATCGCCACGGACAGGTATGTGGCGAAAACGTCCGGAATGCGTATTTCGAGGACAAATCCCAGTGCAATTCCAACTAATAGTCCGATAAGTGCTATCATTTCGGGTCCTCCGCCGGCTTCGCAAAGCTTGTTCCAAATGTCTTCCCGTATTTTGGTATGAACACCTCATCGGATGGCTCAAACCTGATGTCATAATATACCAGAGCCTGAAAGTCAAGGGCCCCGCTGAAGGTAAGTGCGCCCATCAGCTTGTCCTTGTCTCCTATTGCCCTGATCTGAATGGGATCTGAAGGGGAAACCTTCTCGTCGTTGACAAGTATGAAGCTGTTCCCTGAGCTGGTCTTTATCCCGGACTGTGCAGTGAGCCTCTTGTCATTGATGCTTACTGCCTCTGCCCCTGCAAACTTAAGCTCGTTCACCACGTATACCAGTTCCACATCCGTGAGGTATTGCGGCACACCCTGACTTACAATTGGATTGGTTGGGGTCAGGGTGACTGTCACTCCGGGTCCCTCCACATCCACAAGGCCAAGGATGATCCTTGACATGTCGAGCTGCTCCTTCAGAAGCTTATTGGATGAGCTTGTTGAAGCTGCCATTTCCTCATATTCCTTCAGCTGCCTTGAAAGCTCGGTATTCTCCCCAAGAAGGGCATCCTTCTCCTTGTTCAGCTGTTCTATGGCTGAAAGCAGGTCTACGCTCACAAGGGTCTGTTCATTCGATTTCTGGCCGCTCTGGAGCTTGTACTGATATACCAGCAGAAATCCCAGTATGGCACACACGACCGCGATCGCCATTTGGGCTTTGTATTTGTTCATCTTGACTCCTTTTTATTCTTCAATCAGCAGGTGCTTCGGCATCTGTTCCCTCCGAATCCCCTTCATCTTCAGTATCCTGCTCCGGTTCTATGAACACTACAGGTTTTTCAGGGTACGACAGGTCTATATATCCCTTCTTTTCCTGGAGACTGCCGCCTTCAATGATGTTGATCGCCTTATTCAGCTTATCCTTGAGGCTATCGTCGTAACCAAGTATGATCTCAATTTCCTTGTAATAAGTCCTTATCCTTGCCATGTCCGTAAGGTCGATGGTTTCAATTATTGTATTGCTGATGTTCCTTTCCTGAAGGTATCTGAATTCCTTCAGGAATATCCCCTTTTTGCTGTCCTCGCTGTAAAGCCTCTCACCAAGGGGTGGGATCTCTGTGGAATCCATAAGGGTAGTCATGCCCTGAAGAGGATTCCCGCCTATTTCAAGCAGTGTTGAGTTCCTTTCCAACAGATAGGTCACTCCGTCCTTCAGATAGCATATTTCAGCCTTCTTCTCCACGATTTGTATATCTATTTTCCCCGGAAGCGTCCTCTTCGATTCAATGCTTGAAAAATACGGCTGCTTTGACAATATACCCAGAAGCATATCCATGTCAAACAGGAATATGTTCTGTCCCTTCAACGATTCTACTTCTCCTGCAATCAGCTCCGATGCTATCTTTGAGTTTCCGGTGACCTGAACCTCAGTCACGTCAAACATCGGTGAGTTGGTAAGAAACGCCGCCAGACCCGCAAGAAGCAAAATTACAAGGAAGATCATGCGTCTTATCCGCTTCCGCCTTTTCCGTCTTTTTATCTTTTCCTGTATATCTTCAAGTGACATTGGATCACACCCTTATTGTCTCAAGTGGCTACGTCCTGCTTTTCGCTGTTTTGCCATGCCGTGAAATATTGAGTAGTATGCCGGTAGCCGTAAGGTTAAGTATAAGCGAGGTCCCACCGGCGCTTATGAACGGGAGCGTGACTCCGGTAACCGGGAAAGCCCCTATTACGACCGCGATGTTTATCATCGACTGCAGGGCAAGCACCACGGTTATCCCTGAAGCGATAAGGAAGCCAAGCCTGTCCTTCGCGTTCAGTGCGATCTTTATTCCCCTGTATATGAGTACCACGATCAGTGCGAGCAGCACCAGAGCCCCTATAAGACCGAGCTCCTCGGCCACTACGGCGAATATGAAGTCGTTGTGAGCTTCCGGTATCCAGTAGGCCTTGAGCCTTGACATCGAAAGGCCTCTTCCGAACAGGCCGCCGCTTGCAAGGGCGAACAGTGACTGCACCAGCTGATGTCCGTCGCCAGTAGGGTCAGCGAAAGGATCAAGGAAGCTTGTGAACCTCCTCATCCTGTAGGGTACGAGCAGCATACCGGCAGCAAGGGCGCCGATCCCGAGCACTGCAGGTATCATTGCCTTCCACAGTGTGTATCCCGATACGATCACCATCGTTGCTGCTGTCAGGCCGATTATGGCACCTATGCTGAGATTGCTCTGTATCGTCACGATGATCCCTGAGACAAGCCCGGCAGCCAGAAATGCCCTGATTACCTGGATCCCCGGACTTCTTCTCCTGTCGTCGGCATTTTTCAGCACATTGGCAAGATAAAGGACAACCGCATACTTTGCTATTTCAGACGGCTGGAACGACATGAACGGAAGGTATATCCACCTGTGGGCATTGTTCCTTGCCGGAAACAGAACTACAAGGATACAGAGGACAACAGAAGCTAGGAACATATACCACGTCCGCCTTCTGTTGTACAGATGGTAGTCAATGTTCGAGACTCCGAGCATGACGACAATTCCTATCAGTGCGAACAGGCCCTGCTTCATGACATCCGAATATGAGCTGCCGCCGTTGACGATGTTGTCATAGCTTGAGGCGCTGTATACCATGAGGAGACCGAAAACAACAAGAGCTGTCACTGCAGCTACCATGTAGAAGTCGGCTTCACCAAGGGCAGCTGCTGCCCTGGCAGCATGCTTCACTCCGTGTTTCCCATGTCTATTCGAGAGAGTTTCCTCTTTCCGCATCTTATGTTCCATAGTGCCTCCTATGCCAGCAGGTAGGACAGTATCGCGGCTGCAGCTGTTATCGAAGTGAATACAGCCACCACCTTGTTCTCCCTCCAGCCAAGCTTTTCAAAGTGATGGTGCAGAGGTGCCATCCTGAAGAAGCGCTTTCCGGTCTTCTTGAAGTAAATGACCTGGATTGCAACCGAAAGAGTCTCTACAACATATATTATTCCAACAAGTATCAGGATAAGCTCATAACCGGTGAAGATCGCAAGTATTCCGACCGCTCCTCCTAGTGCCAGTGATCCGGTATCCCCCATGAACACCCTGGCAGGGTACCTGTTGAAGCTGAGGAATCCCAGAAGACCTCCCACAAGGCAGGCTCCGAACAGTATGGCATCATCCATTCCTGTCCTGTAGCCGATAGCCATGTAGAACAATACTACTACTATGGTTACAGAGCTTGACAACCCATCTATTCCATCAGTCAGGTTGACCGCATTGGTCACTGAAGCGAACAATAGGACAACAAACGGAATGAAAAACACCCCGATATCAATTCCGGTTCCGGCAAACGGGATCCGAAGATCCGTCCTTCCTCCGGAAAGGACGTTGTATATGACCGCAACGATTATTCCGGATCCTATTAGCAGGACCATCTTCTGCCTGGCTGACAATCCATCCGAGGACTTCTTCCTTATCTTCAGGTAGTCATCAGCGAAGCCTATCCCTCCGAAAAGAAGCATTGTCAGAACCATCAGCATGACATCGGCGTCAAATCCTGACGCAATCAGGGAAACCACTGATGATGCCGTCAGGAACATTATTCCACCCATGGACGGTATGCCCTGTTTCACAAGATGGCTTTCAGGTCCGTCAGACCTTACATTCTGCCCGAATTTGAGTTCCCGCAGCTTCCTTATCACATATGGGCCGGTCAGCAGGGTAAGTGCCAGAGTTGCAACAAGTCCGATCAGGTATGTAAGCATCATCTTCCTCCAAACTCTTCAAGAACAGGCAGAAACCTCTCGAAGTTCATTCCCCTCGAAGCCTTGAGGAGTACAACGTCTGATTCCTCAAGAAGGCCATTAAGCGCAGCGGCAGCTTCCTCAAATGTTGCGAAGCCATGGAAGCCTTCATCACCGAAGCCCTCCCTGAACTCTTTCTCATATTCACCAACAGCTATCAGGCACTTCACACCCTTGTCAAAGGCAAACCTGCCCACTCTCCTGTGTGATTCTCCTGACTCCTGGCCCAGTTCCCTCATGGTGCCAAGTATAGCCACCTTCCTGCCAGTGAATGATGCGAGGTAGTCAATGCCTGCCTTCATGGAATCTGGGCTTGCATTGTAGCAGTCATTTATAACCGTCAGAGACCTCATCCTTACAAGGTCCATCCTCATCGAGCTTTTCATGACATCTACAAACCTCAGCTCTTCATCTGATATTCCAAGCTCTTTTGCTGCGATATAGCAAAGTACTGCATTCTGGACATTATGCCGTCCCGGTATCCCTACCTCAATGACATCCTTTCCGTTGACTGTGAAGGCTACATGGTAAGGGGAGAGCTCCTTGATCCTAGCTATGATATCTCCCCTTGATATTCCGCCCCTTACTACTCTGTAGGACTTTTCCTTAATGCTTCCGAGGTATTCATCGTCCCCGTTCAGGATAAGCAGCGAATTCTGGTTGAAGAAATCAGTGATCTCCATCTTGGCCTTCAGGATGTTTTCCTGTGAGCCAAGGGATTCGATATGGCTGAGTCCGATATTGGTTATAATAGCAATGTCAGGGTTTGCAACACGGGCCAGGTTGTGTATCTCAAGAGGTGCGCTCATGCCCATTTCCAGTATCGCATAGTCATAGGTCTCATCCAGCGAGAATATCATGAGCGGAAGCCCGATCTCATTGTTGAAGTTGCCTGTGGTCTTGAATACCTTGTACCTCTTTGAGAGCATGCCGTGGAGTATATCCTTCGTGGAGGTCTTTCCTGTAGATCCGGTTATTCCGATCACCTTTACCCTGAGGCTTCTCCTGTAATAGAAGGACAGGTCGAGTATCGCCCTGTAGGTGGACGAAACCTTTATCACCGCACATCCTTCAGGGACAGATTCCGGCTCGCGTTCAACAACGCAGACTGTCGCCCCTTTAGAAAAGGCTTCAGCGTAAAGATCATTGCCGTCTACCCTCTCACCACGAAATCCCATGTAGAGGGATCCTCTCTGTACCTTCCTTGTATCGATGAATACCCCGCTGAATTCTGCCTCAATGCTGCCATACAGGGTACCTCCAAGCTTGTCGATGATTTCTCTGACGCTGATGTTCCTCATTATTCCACCTCTGATATATCCTAATATCGATGAATATATCTTCTTCCAATCACGTTTTTTCCACGTTAGATTATACCACACGAAAACTTTTGCAGACAAATCCCATTGGTCCATATGCTGATTTATACTTATAGAAAAAAAGCATGCGATAATCACATGCGATTTTTCAGTTGCTTTCTGAAGATAAGTCCATGTGCTTCATTATCTCAAGAAACACCTTCTTTGCAACAGGTGCAGCTACCGCTCCTCCAGTAACGACATCCTTTGGAGAATCCACTGCGACATATACGCTTATCCTGGGATCATCAGCAGGAGCCGCTCCTACAAATGAAGCGATGAAGTCCTCTTCACTGTACTTTCCTGTAGCAGGATCCAGCTTCTCAGCTGTTCCCGTCTTTCCTATCACCCTTACACCCTCAATACGGGCATTCTTTCCTGAGCCCTTCTCTACAACCAGCTCCAGCATTTTCAGCAGCTCATCGTTGACGTCCTTTTCAATAACCATCTCGCCGCGCTTTTCGATGTATGGTACCGGATCAAGCCTTTCACCTGCACCGTTCTTTGGAACCGTCTCCCTGACAAGGTGCAGAGTCGTATAATATCCGCCGTTTGCGATCGTGTTCAGAGTACCGAGTATCTGGATCGGTGTTGCAGTATCAGTCTGTCCGATGGATATTGTGGCAAGGTCAAGGGGTGTTACATCATCAGTCTTCTTTATTATCCCCTTTGCTTCACCAGGAAGGTCTATACCGGTCTTTTCCCCAAGATGGAATTTTGCGATGTATTCGTTCAGGGTCTCTATCCCGACTCTCTGCGCAATTTCAATGACACCGGGATTGCATGAGTTCTGGAACACCTCTTCAAGGGTCTGCAGACCATGCCCCTCGTGTTTGGCGCATCTTATCTTTACACCATTGACATATGTATAGCCTTTGCAGAAAAATGTATCGCTGAGGGATACCTTCCCTTCTGAAAGTGCAGCGGCCATAGTTATCATCTTGAGTGTGGACCCAGGTTCATATGTGTCATTTACAGCCCTGTTCCTTGTGACCGAGTTGAACTGCTCCGAACTCAATCCCAAAGCAGGATCTGTAGGGTCAAATTCAGGAAGGTTTGCCATTCCAAGGATCTCTCCGGTCTTGGGGTCCGACACTATTATTGTCACAGCTTTCGCCTCAGTTGATTCCATTGTCTCGGCTGCAATATTCTCCACAGCATACTGTATCTTCTCATCGATGGTCAGGACAAGGTCGCTTCCGTCAACTGCCGGAGTCGCCACTACTTCAGTATACGGGAGGTCCTGTTTTTTTCCGTCTATCTCCGATATCTTGATGCCGTCGACACCCCTTAGCAGGTCATTGTACAGGTATTCGATACCCATGGTGCCTTCTCCGTCGTTTCCGACAGTCCCGATGACATGGGCGAGGAATGGTCCGTTCGGATAATACCTTATGCTGTCATAGCCCAGTATCAGGAAATTCGTTCCGGCTTCATTCATCCATGCCCTGACCGCATCAGCCTGCGATTTTTCCATTTTCCTTTTCACAAGTGAGCTGCTTGAAGTCTTGTTCATGATTGCAAGGATATCTTCCACAGGCTCACCCAGGACTGATGCCAGAGGCACTGCATAGTATTCTGCCGTCCTCTCTTTGGTCTCAAGTGTCCTTCTGAAGGTCTTGAGGTCGATGTCCAGCCTGTATGCGTCTGCAGAGGCTGCAATTACGCTGCCATTCCTGTCAAGAAGATCCCCTCTTGCTGCGGGTACGGTAACTTCCCTGACGATCTGGCCCATGGCCTTCTCATATATTTCATCTCTCGATATTGCCATGACATATACCAGTCTTCCTGCAAGCAGAATGAAAACTATAGCCGAAAGGCCTGCCAGTATTGTCAGTCTTCTTTTGCTGTTCATGGTCCACCTCGGCTATCAGGCTCTGGGATCAAGAAAAGCCATTATTTTCTCTAAAAATCCCGGTTCAGGCGTCACTGTCTCTTCTGTAAGGAAATTTTCGTGTGACAGGTCCACGACCAGTGCCTTTGAAGTATCCTCTGATACAAGCGCAAGGCTTTCTGAGCCTGTTACTATGCCGTCGATTGCAGATGCCTTCAGAAGTTCGGCCTTCAAGGCCTCATTCTGCTTCTGAACCTGCCTGGTTTCATTCTGCAGGCTCACATAATCCATCTGCAGGCTGTATACCATGGCGCTTCTGAATATTGTTATGAATGACAGTATTCCAATGATTGCTATGGTGGTAAGGACTCCCCTCTTCACCCTGTTAGCTCTTATCGCGTTCCTTCTGTTGAAGTCACGCCTTGACTTCTCAAGCTTCTGGAGGTCCTTGTCGATCCTCCATGGCTCAGTCTGTACCTTTGGCTTTAAAACAGTATTCCCCGAAATATATGACCTGTTTCTAAGTGCCATGATTACACCCTCCAATATACCGAAAAAAATAAAATCAGATCTTCTCTATTACCCTGAGCTTTGCGCTCCTTGACCTGGGGTTCATCTCTATCTCTTGCGTCCCCGGTTCAATTGGTTTCTTGGTTATTATTATCACCTTTGGTTTTCTGCCGCATATGCATGGCATGTTCCTCGGACATGTGCAGGGCTCGAGAAGCTCCTTGTATGCATGCTTGACTATCCTGTCTTCCAGCGAATGGAAGGTTATTATTGCCATCCTGCCGCCGCTCTTCAATGATTCTGCTCCGTCAAATATCGTCTGTCTAAGTATGGAAAGCTCTCTGTTAACCTCTATCCTTATGGCCTGGAACGTCCTTTTTGCAGGATGAGGACCCTCCCTCCTTGCCTTTGCAGGGATAGCTGCCTTTATGATGTCAACCAGTTCGAGAGTGGTCTCGATCTTCTTCTCTTCCCTGGCCTTTACTATGAAGGATGCGACTCTCTTCGCGAACTTCTCTTCACCGTAATCCCTTATTATCCTGTAGATCTCCTCTTCCCTGTATGTGTTGACAACCTCGTATGCTGAAAGTTCCTCGTCCCTGTTCATCCTCATGTCCAGCGGCGCGTCCTGCATGTATGAGAATCCTCTCTCGCTGTTGTCCAGCTGATATGATGAAACCCCCAGGTCCATCAGTATCCCATCTACTCCGCCAGAAGCATTTTCAATGAGTATTTCCTTGATGTTCTCAAAGTTGCTGTGGACCAGGGAAACGTTTCCAAACCCTTCAAGCTTCTTTTTGGCATTGTTCAAAGCATCCATATCCTGGTCGATTCCGATAAGCCTTCCCTTGTCGAGCCTTTTCAGTATTTCCATGCTGTGGCCTGCACCCCCAAGGGTACAATCCACATACATCCCGTCCGGCTTTATTGCAAGTGCCTCCAGGCATTCCTCAAGCAAGACCGATACATGCTTGAACTCCATATTCCCACCTATACTCCAAGATCTTCCATTCCTGAGGCAACCTCATCCATGTCGATCTCCCTTTCACAGTATTCTTTCCATTTCTTGCTGGACCATACTTCAACCCTTGAATCCATTCCGATGCTGACGACCTCATCCTTTATCTCAGCGTATTCCATCAGCGGCTGAGGGATGAGTATCCTGCCCATCTTGTCAGGAA
Source organism: Clostridiaceae bacterium UBA6085 (assembly GCA_002428605.1). Taxonomy (GTDB): domain Bacteria; phylum Bacillota; class Clostridia; order Clostridiales; family Clostridiaceae; genus Youngiibacter. Next base: position 3,840 of record DIXH01000021.1, on the reverse strand, counting down.
CCACTTCATTGGCGCCTGAGAAGAAGAATCTGGCGAATGTCCTTGAATTCTTGTTGGTCAGCGGCAGATTCTTCAGCTTGGTCTCGAACACCTTCCACTCGTCCTTAGGATAGATGTACAGGCATCCGTCAAGACCTTTTGAGATAACGAATGAATCGCCGAGGTCCTCACGGAACTTGGACGGAACGATTATTCTGTTCTTATTGTCCACTCCGTGGGTATGTTCGCCGATCAACATCGTTAATTCACCACTTTTCACCACTTTTTACCACTTATATGTATATTCTACATAAAAAAAGAAAACCCTTCAATCTTTTGAAGGGTTTTGTATACAAAGTTCACAATTAATTCAGTTATATCATCATTTGATAACAACAAATGCCCGATTTTCTACACCGAACACCCTTTTGAACATGTTTTCCACATCAGCTTGTGTTATGGAGCGGAGAGTAAGGATGTATTCGTGCAGGTTTTTACCTCTGAGTATGTTCCCAGTTGCAGTAATCCCAATGCTGTCCACACTGTTGAAGATATTCATGAACTGCCCGGTCATGGACTTCTTGAGGAGCTCTATCTCACTTGTCCTCTTCGTAAAGAAATCAGGATCCAGATTCACCCTGCCGATATACTCCAGTATAGCATCCCTGTCCTTTTCAGGATTCTTTGATTCGCCTCCTATGAACATTTCACCATGGTCCTCTTCAAGGTTGAATTCCGCACTGAAGCTGTCGTTTATTATCCCGTCTGCCAGATGTTCCTCGTAGAAGGTTGAACTCTTGCCGAAAACTAGCTTTGCCATAAGGGAGCCTGCAATGGTATCCTTCATGAGGACGTTGTTTCCAGGCGGCACCTTCCAGGCAAGGATATAGTTAGGCACCTGGAGAGACATTGATACCTCAGCCTCCATTATCCTGCTGCCATAGGGCTCAGTCCACGCCTTCTTTGTAACCGTGACTGGCTTCCTGTCAGAAAGGTTGTCCTGCACAACAGCCCTCACCCTATCCTCATCAAGGTCTCCTACAACCACAAGCACCATGTTCGAGGGATCGTAGAATGCATCGTAGCACTCCTGAAGGTCCCTTGGCGTCAGAGAGTATATTGACTCCTTTGTGCCGGCTATGTCCTCCCTGACCGGGTGGTTGTGGTACAGGGCCTTCATGGCCTCAAGATATCCCCTGAAAGCAGGGTTGTCATCGTACATGGCTATCTCTTCAGCAATTATCCCCTTCTCCTTTTCAACATTCTCTTCTGTAAGGTGCGGTGTCATCACCATCTTCACCAGAAGCTCCAGGTTCTCGTAGAAATTGTCCGTTGTTGAAAAATAGTATGATGTCTGCCTGTTGTTGGTGAATGCATTTACGGATGCTCCGAGCTCAGTGAATTTGTTGAATATATTCTCACCGCCGGGCATCTCGAAAACCTTGTGCTCCAGAAAATGGGCGATCCCTTCAGGATATCTTCTATAGGTATTTCCGCCATCCACAGAGAACTCAACATCCTTCGACCCGAAATCCGAAGTAAGCATGGCATAGGATTTTGCAAATCCTTTTTTTGGTATGTAGTACACCTTAAGATTCCTTATTTCGGTGTAATGGATCTTCTCGTCTATGAGATCAAGCTCTATCGTCTGGAACATCACTTTCTTCCTCCTTCACCAGGTAATGGCTCGTTATGAACTCAAGCTTCCCGGCAGCTGCCATTATCCTGTCCCTGTCAACTTCCTCGATGCCCTTTATGACATCTTCCACAGTATATCCTATTCCATAGACTCTAAGGCTTGAAATATACTCCATGGTGTTGTACATGGAATCCTCCATGGCCACCAGAGTTGCCTTCAGTCTGGTCTTGCTCATGGCTATCTCTTCATCGGTAAAATCACCTGTCTTCATCTTTTCCAGCTCGAGCTCGATCACCTCTCTTGCCTTATCGAAGTTCTTGAAGTCAACTCCGCTTGATATTGTCATCACACCCTTGAACTTGTCGAAGGTTGAGTAGACATAATAGCAAAGGCTGTGCTTCTCCCTGACCTCATTGAAAAGCTTAGAATGGGCACCTCCGCCGAAAATGGAGTTCATCACTGCAAGAGAAAAATAATCACCTCTGAAGATATCGGTGTTGGTAGAATACAAAAGCGACATCTTGCCCTGGTTGATCTTCATCGCTTCTTCAACCTTCGGCAGACCTTTCACGAAAACAGGCTCCACATGGTCATGCAGACCTCTTCCGACCTTCAGGCCTCCATCAGCCTCGTCAAATATACTGGCAAGAAGCCCGGACACCCTGCTTTCGTCCTCAATGTTCCCTGCAGCCTGTATGTATGCTTCCCTGGACCTGAGCTCCTTCCAGAGTTCAAGAAGCATGTCGCCGTCAAGCGCCTCAAGCTCCTCCATGGTTCCGAATTCGGGCTTACCGTATGAATCAAGCAGACCCTGCTCCATTACCTTGATTGAATTATAATGTCCCTTGTCATCATACTGCGATTCAATGTACAGCTTCTGGTCATCGATCTCCTGGCTCACGATGTCAGGTTGGAATCCTCCGTCAACAAGCCTGGGACGGTAGATGACCTCCTTCACCAGCTCCACAGCCTTCTCCCAAAGGTCCTCACCGTAAAGCGTGAACCTGTTGTCGAGGAAGGATATGTAGAACGTGAGGAACAGCTTGTCCCCTCTCTTCCCGATTATGATGTCAAAGAAGCTTCCGTACATGTCCTGAAGATACCTTGTGATCTCTGATGAAGTTGCGAATCTTTCAGTCCCTCTCTTCAGCACCTGTGAAAGGACGTTGTAGCCTGTGACATTCTCCCCCATCCCAACAGGTATTATCACGCTTATTGCATTGTTCTTGAATTTCCTGGATTTGTAGAATCCTATCCTATTGTTAAAATCCGGCATTTACATGCCTCCTTTCTTCTATTCCAAATGGTCTTTGACATGATTGTATTTTCAATGTAGAATAACATTGCTACGGGAGCGGATGGATACTGGCGTATTCTGTGGTCTTCAAAACCATTTCGGGGTGTTTGAACCATCCTGGGTAGGTTCGATTCCTACACGTTCCCGCCAATTTAATTGTACACTATTTAACTTCATGCAACAAGCATGGAGTTTTTTATCGTACACAAACAGCTGTTACCTTCCCGTATTTTTTAACTGAAGGTGATTATTTATAATTCAGGTAATGGATGAAAAATAAAATCGGCAACAAGACGAGGTGAAGAACTTGAATATCCATTCGTTAAGAAGCAATGTTCTGAAGATGCTCTCCATTACCCTGGCTGTCTTTATCACTGCGGGTCTTTCTTCGTGCTCAAGGCCATCTTCTGCATCGGATGACCTGATGTCCGGCATCTCAAAGTCCTCTGCAGTATCCAAATCCCCTGACGAGCTGTTCAAAAATAACTATTCAGATTTCTCAATCGACCTTTTCAGGGAGTCAATGTCAGGCATGGAAAACTCGCTGGTCTCTCCCCTTTCGGTTCTGCTGGCCCTTTCCATGACCGCAAACGGGGCTGCCGGAGACACCCTTCTTGAGATGGAGAAGCTGCTCGGACATGGGATACCGCTTTCTGACCTGAATGCATACCTTAATTCTTACTCAGACGGGCTTCCTTCAGACGCGAGATTCAAGCTCAGGATAGCCAATTCAATCTGGTTCAGGGACGATGAAGGAAGGCTTACCGTGGAGAAGGACTTCCTGCAGACGAATGCCGACTACTATAGCGCTGCGGCTTACAGATCGAAATTCGATGATGCAACGCTAAAGGACATAAACAGCTGGGTAGAAAAGAACACCGATGGAATGATCGACAGTATCCTTGATGAAAAAGCTTGCGCAAAC
>DIXH01000059.1:13914-43747 GCA_002428605.1 Clostridiaceae bacterium UBA6085 | reverse complement strand
TATTTATGACTACCCTGTACCCTGATTCAGCAATGCCTTCCCTCTTTGCGAGGTCCCTTATTGCCACAAGTGCCTTTGAAGCAATTGACGCGCTTTCCTCATCCAGTTCATTGATCCCGCTTACGTGCATCTTAGGCACGACCAGGATATGTACCGGAGCCTGAGGGGCTATGTCCCTGAAAGCAAAAAGATGCTCATCCTCGTAAACCTTGCTGCTTGGTATCTCGCCTTTTATTATCCTGCAAAACAGACAATCCATGTTATCAATCCTCTCACTCATCTTCGAGCTCTCCGAATGCAGTATCCTTAACCGAACCGGTGATAAGCACACTGCGTATAAGACCCTCAAGGTCCTCCTGAGACTCCGTCCTTACCCGGATGTATTCCGGTGTGTAACCATAATATACTCCATCCTTGCCTTCTTCAAAAAGGACCTTCACCCTATTTCCGACTATCCCAGAAACATGCTTTTCCTCAAGCTTATCCGATAGGTCCATTATCAGGCTGCTTCTTTCATCTTTTGTCTTTGGGTCAACCTTTCCGGTCATCCTGGCGGCAGGTGTCCCCTTCCTCTCGCTGTACTTGAACGTATGTATCTTGTCGAGCTTCACCTTTCCAAGGAATTCCATTGTCTCTTTGAACTCCTCATCGGTTTCCTGAGGGAAACCAACTATGACATCAGTTGTGATGGATGCGCCGGGCAGCCTGTCCCTTAGCTTCAGGACAACATCAAGATACTCCTCAGGAGTGTATCTCCTGTTCATCCTTTTGAGTGTGGCTTCTGAGCCGGATTGAAGTGACAGGTGGAAATGAGGGCACAGCTTCCTGAGTCCCAAAACCCTTTCCATGGCTTCACCCCTGAAGAACATTGGCTCAACAGAACCTATCCTCACCCTTTCAATGCCGTCTATTCCATCAATTTCCTCCAGAAGGTCTATAAGGCCGTAGGCTTCCCTGAAATCCTGTCCATATGATGCGATGTGTATCCCTGACAGGATTATCTCCTTGAAGCCCTCGGAGGCAAGAAGCCTTACCTCTTCAATCACCTTATCCTTTTCCTTGCTCGAGACTCCTCCTCTGGCATAGGGTATTATGCAGTAGGAGCAGAACCTGTTGCATCCGTCCTGGATCTTCATGAATGCCCTTGTCTTCCCCTCATAGCCCTTGATGCTGAGGTCCTCGAAACGGGCACCAAGCATGATGTTCTCAGAGACATGGACCACCTGCTTCCTTTCAGCGATAGCCTTGTTGACATAGAACACGATCTCAGATTTGTTCCTTGACCCAAGGACAATATCGACGCCTTCTATGGATGCTACCTCATCCTTGTTCACCTGGGAATAGCAGCCCACGACAGCAACCACAGCATCAGGATTCTGACGCTTTGCCCTGTGGATATGCTGTCTTGATTTCTTGTCTCCCCTGTTTGTCACGGTGCAGGTATTTATGACATACACATCAGCCTTATCCCCGAATTCAACAACCTCGAAACCGTCTCTTTTGAACAGCTCCATCATAGCTTCCGAATCATAGATGTTTACTCTGCACCCCAGAGTCTCAACAGCTACTCTCAATCAATCGCCTCCCATGTCTCCATATGCCATCTGCAGCATGGCTATGGCTGCCATACCTGCAGTTTCAGTCCTTAATATCCTCTTGCCAAGTGTCACCGTCTTTGCCCCAAGCTCTTCAAGAAACCTGATCTCCTCTTCTTCAAATCCGCCCTCAGGACCTATCATCACAGCGATGTCCCCTGCTTCCCGGATCTCTTGACGCAGCCTGTTGATTCCATAGCCTTCAGCATTCTCGTATGGCACTACTATAAGGTCATGCGTTCTCAAAGCTTCAGCAATATCAGCAAGTTCACACGGTTCAGTGACTTCAGGTATGATCGTCCTTTTTGACTGCTTCGATGCTTCCAGCGATATACGTCTCAGCCTGTCGAGCTTCCTGTACTCTCCCCTGCTTGCTGACTCCACCCTGGCCGTGATTACCGGTACGATCCTCCGGGCTCCCAGTTCAGTGACCTTCTGGACGATAAGGTCCATCTTTCCTGCCTTTGGCATTCCCTGGTACAGGGTGATCCTTACTGGACTCTCATTTGATCCTTCGATCTCCCTTATTATGCCGATCACCGTATGGTCCTTGAGGACATCCTTGACTACGCCTTCAAAGTCATGCCCCATAAGGTCATTAACGGTCAGTGTCTCGCCTGGCCTTATTCTCAGGACCCTTGACAGATGCTTGTGGTCGTCACCTCTTACGACAGCTTCGCCGGAGGCTATCTCACCGGTAAAGACCTTATGCACCGCTTTTCACCGCAGTGATCGCTACCCATTCGCCCTGCCTGTCCGTCTCCATTACAGTGAAGCCGGAAGCCATAAGCTTGTCAGTGACCATCTTTTCCTTTTCCTTTATTATGCCGGAGGATATGAATTTGCCGCCTTGCCTGAGCTTCATCCTGACGTCGTCTATGAGGACCACGACTATTTCTGCTATGATGTTTGCAACTATCAGATCGGCCGTGCCTTCCACAGTATCCATAAGGTTACCAAGCCTTATATCGACATTGTCAAGGTCATTGAAGCCTACGTTCTCTTTTGCTGAGTCCACCGCAACAGGATCCAGGTCGACTCCGACCACCTCACCTGCTCCGAGAAGACTTGCCCCTATGGCAAGTATGCCGGATCCTGTTCCGATATCGAAGACAGTATCCCCCTTAGACAAATGCCTCTCTATCGCTTCAAGGCACATTCTGGTAGTTTCATGCGTCCCTGTTCCAAACGCCATACCGGGATCCATGGATATGATTATCTCGTCTCCTGCAGCCTTATACTCCTCCCAAAGTGGTCTTACTACAAATCTCTCCCCTATCTTCGTTGGCTTGTAGTACTTCTTCCAGTTGTTAGCCCAGTCTTCCTCGTTTACCTTCCTTGAGGTGACTTCGAACTCGCCGATCTCAAATCCGAATTCCCTGAGTCCTGCTATCTTCCCTCTGATCTCCTCGCATATCCCTGTCGCATCGGCATCCTCGCTGAAATACGCCTTTATGACAGCCTTGTCCTTGAATTCAAAAATGTTGATGTCGGCAAAATCCCAGGTAAGCGGTCCCTGTTCCCGTCCTGATATGTCCTTCGGGTCTTCTATCGCAAGTCCCTTGATGTCCATTGTGTACAGGATATTCTCTACCGCTTCGGCATCCTTCTCCTCAACTATGATTTTTATTTCACTCCATATTCCGTTCATATATTCCACTCCATTCTGCTTTTGGCATAATAAATTATATCAAATACAATGGCTTTATACAAAATAATACGCCACAAGGAAAAATTCGTCCTTCTGTGGATTGAAGACCGGAATTCAACTATAATGAAAACATATTCATTTCAGGACTTATCTGTCCATTAAAAGGAGCATCCAATGAAACTGACAACAAAGACACTTGCGAAACTGCGTCTCCTGCTAAAGTACTCTGAAAGCGGAGCATCAATAATCGGGCGGACTGATGGCTTCTGGTTCAGCGTTACCCATGCTGACGAGGGCAAGCCAATAATCTTGAAGACATCACTTTCAGGTCTTGATGAAAGAAGGGACGAGCTGAAGTCCTACGTTGATTCCTTAGGAGACAGTTTCCACTTCAGGTCTACTGAAATCAAGGGCCCGGACCTTATAATAGAGCTGTTCCAGAAGCTCGGACCTGAAAGGTCCTCTGTCCTGGTCAGTGAACTCATAATTAACCTGACCGAAAAATTCAGTGCACTTGGACTTAAAGGAGCATGCGGCTTCTGCGGCCTGGAGGGTTCCTTCACTGCTGTAAGGACTGGAGCAGATGTCGCTGAAGCATGCCCTTCATGCATGTCAAGGCTGGAATCAGAAATGGAAGCCTCATCAAAAAGCATCCAGAATGGAAGCTACCTGCGTGGAGCGCTGGGTGCCTCTTTAGCATCAGTCCTTATAGGTGTATCCTGGGCAGTTGCCACGGCAATCGGCGCCTTCTCTGCCCTGTTCGGTTTTGCATTCGCTCTTGCCGCAAAAAAGGGCTACCTGCTCTTCAAGGGCAAAAAAGCGGCCCAGATGCCATTCATCATAGCAGGCGCAGCTTTCCTCGGACTTGTTGTTGCGATGATAGGCGACCTGTCGCTTGCAAGCGTATCTCCTGACGATATCTACACGCTCGAGGGCATGACAAGCAATATTATGATCGGCTTCGCATTTTCACTTATAGGAACATATGCAACAATGTCAACGACCATCAGGGAGCTTGGAATGAGCTCAANNCTGAACATAATGCTTTCATATCGGAATAAAAGGAAACCAAAAAGGAAGGCATCTCTTTGCCTTCCTTTTCGGTTTCCTTACCTAGAATATTCCGAACTTCTTCTTGTCCTTCTTGTCCTGCTTCGGAGCCCTGTCAACAGTTTCTCCTGAAGCCTCCTTATAAAGGAAGAGGGCTTCCTTCTGCTTGTCATTAAGCTTCTTTGGTATGTCCACGATCACATTGACATACTGGTCGCCTCTCGCGTTGTTCCTCGAATTGACGACAGGAACTCCCTTGCTTTTCAGCCTGAAGAGCGTTCCCGACTGAGTACCTTCAGGAACATCGTAGCTGACATCCCCATCAACTGTCGGCACCTTGATCTCCTTGCCTAATGCTGCATCAGCAAAGCTTATGTGTGTATCGACATAAATGTCGTTGCCTTTTCTTATGAATGTCTTGTGAGGCTTTACCCTAAGGACTATGTGCAGGTCTCCTGCAGGTCCGCCCTTAGTCCCCTGGTCACCCTGTCCCCTCAGCGGTATGACATTGTTCGTATCAACCCCAGCCGGAACATTTACAGTGATCTTTCTCTTCTGCCTTACCTGGCCCTTTCCCTTGCATACTTCGCAAGGGTCCGAAATGGTTTCACCAGATCCGTTGCATGTTGAACAGACGGTCTCCTGAACCATGTTTCCGAATAGCGTCTGCCTCTGAACCCTTACGGTTCCTGAGCCGTGGCAGGTCTTGCAGGTCTCGGCCTTCGAGCCCTTTTTGGCACCGCTTCCAGAGCAGTTGTCGCAAACCTCGGTCCTCATCACGCTGACTTCCTTCTCAGCTCCGAACACAGCCTCCTCGAAGCTCAGGTCCATTGCATACTCCAGGTCTGCCCCTCTTCTCGGACCGGTACGTCTTCTCGACGCCCCGCCTGAAAATCCTCCGCCACCGAAGAATGTCTCGAAAATATCGCCAAATCCACCGAAATCCGATGCATCGAATCCGCCCGCTCCCTGTCCGTAGCCGTTGAAGTCCGTTGTGCCGAACTGGTCATACTGGGCTTTTTTCTGTGGGTCAGACAGTACCTGGTAGGCTTCGTTGATTTCCTTGAACTTCTCCTCGGCCTCTTTGTTTCCCGGATTCTTGTCCGGATGGTACTTTATGGCCAGCTTTCTGAAAGCCTTCTTTATCTCTTCCTCACTGGCACCCTTCTGAAGTCCCAGGACTTCATAATAGTCTCTTGTTGCCATTTCACACCACCTGTTTCCTTTTGAATGGGCTTAACCCCAATTAGGGAAAGGATAACCTTTCCCTAACCATGCATCATATCGGGTTTTATTTGTCGTCCTCGACAGTAAAGTCAGCGTCTACAACATTGTCCCTGTCCGGTCCCGGCTGTGCGCCCTGGTCTTCGTACTGGCCAGCTTCCGGACCTGCCTGCTGCGAAGTCTCGGAGTACAGCTTCGAGGAAACCTTGTAGAACTCGTTTGTAAGGTCATCGGTAGCCTTCTTTATCTCTTCGTCAGAACCTGTATCCTTGATCTTCTTCACAGCCTCAAGCTTCTCTTCAATAAGCTTCTTGTCTGCATCATCCATCTTGTCCTTGAGCTCTTCCATCGTAGTCTCGGTCTGGTATACCACCTGCTCAGCGTTGTTCCTGATCTCGATGGTCTCCTTCTTCTTCCTGTCCTCTTCAGCGAACCTTTCAGCTTCCTTCACTGCTGCTTCTACTTCAGAATCAGTGAGGTTGGTTGATGCTGTTATCGTTATGTTGGCTTCCTTTCCGGTAGCCTTGTCCACTGCTGTTACCTTAACTATGCCGTTGGCATCGATGTCGAAGGTAACTTCGATCTGAGGTATTCCCCTTCTTGCCGGTGCAATTCCTGAAAGAGTGAATCTTCCAAGAGTCTTGTTGTCAGCAGCCATCTGCCTTTCACCCTGGACTATGTGGACCTCGACCGAAGTCTGTCCGTCTGCCGCAGTTGTGAATATCTGGCTCTTCCTTGTAGGTATGGTAGTATTCCTCTCGATTATCTTCGTAGCCACTCCGCCGTAGGTCTCAAGTCCAAGTGTAAGAGGCGTTACGTCGAGAAGCAGTATGTCCTTGACTTCACCAGTAAGTACACCGGCCTGTATCGCTGCACCAAGTGCTACGACTTCATCAGGGTTTACTCCCTTGAAAGGCTCCTTGCCTGTGAAATCCTTGACTGCATCGACTACTGCAGGAGTCCTTGTGGATCCGCCTACAAGAACTACCTTGTCGATGTCATTCATTGTAAGTCCGGCATCAGAAAGAGCTTTTCTCATTGGCTCGATCGTCGACTTTACAAGGTCTGCAGTAAGCTCGTTGAACTTTGACCTTGAGAGCGTCATGTCGATGTGCTTCGGTCCTGTAGCGTCTGCAGTGATGAACGGAAGGTTTATCATGGTCTGCATTGATGATGAGAGCTCTATCTTGGCTTTCTCAGCAGCTTCCTTGAGTCTCTGGAGAGCCATTTTGTCCTTCTTAAGGTCTATTCCGGTGTTCTTTCTGAATTCGTCGGCAATATGGTTTATGACCCTTTCATCAAAGTCGTCTCCGCCAAGCCTTGTGTTTCCGTTGGTCGACTTGACCTCGAATACTCCGTCACCGAGCTCAAGTATGGAAACGTCGAAGGTTCCGCCGCCAAGGTCGTATACAAGTATCTTGTGGGCATCATCCAGCTTGTCTATTCCATATGCAAGCGAAGCGGCTGTAGGCTCGTTTATTATTCTAAGGACCTCAAGTCCTGCTATCTTTCCAGCATCCTTTGTAGCCTGTCTCTGTGAATCATTGAAGTATGCAGGAACTGTTATTACAGCCTGCGATACCTTCTCGCCAAGGTATGCCTCTGCATCAGCCTTGAGCTTCTGAAGTATCATCGCGGAGATCTCCTGAGGAGTGTATTCCTTACCGTCTATTGTCACCTTGTGGTTTGTTCCCATTTCCCTCTTTATGGACGCAACTGTCCTGTCGGAATTGGTTATTGCCTGTCTTCTCGCCACCTGGCCAACAAGCCTCTCGCCGTTCTGCTGGAATGCTACAACAGACGGGGTGGTCCTTGCACCTTCAGCGTTTGGGATCACTATCGCGTCTCCGCCTTCCATGACAGCTACGCATGAATTTGTCGTTCCAAGGTCGATTCCTATTACTTTTGCCATTTTTTTACTCCTCCTGATCAGTTGGCTACTTTTACCACACTGTACCTTATTATTTTTTCGTTTCTTCTATATCCCTTCATGAAAACATCAACTACCTGATTTGTTCCAAATGACTCATCCTGAACGTGCATCACTGCCTCGTGCATTGATGGGTCGAAGCCTTCGTCAGTCCTGATTTCTTCAACACCAAGCTTTTCCAGGGCATTCCTGAAAAGGCCTAAAGTCAGTTCGACTCCCTTGTTGATTCCATTTTCACTTTGATTCTCAAATTCCATGGCCTTTTCAAGGCTGTCAAGCACCGGAAGGATCTCCTTGACAACATCAGCGACGCTGTCGGTATATATGCCTTCCTTCTCCTTCTGGGATCTTTTCCTGAAATTGTCATACTCGGCAGATATTCTCTGAAGCCTGTCCTTCAATGCGTCAGACTCGTTTCTCAGCTTCTTTGCCTCGTCTTCGAGCTTTTTCCTGGCTCCAAGCAAGTTCTTCAAATCAAATACCCTGCCTTCCTCTTCATCAGGCACGCCTTCAGCTGCCTCGGCCTTCACTTCAGATTCATCATCAGAAGCATCGGCTGTTATCGTCTCGGCCTTTTCAAGCTCGAGCTCCTTATCGCCATTTCCTTCAACCATCGCTAATCAAATCCTCCTCGCTGAGCTTCTTGTTAAGCTCGCTTGTCACGTTGTTAATTATTGAGACCACCTTGGAATAATCCAGTCTGGTCGGACCTATCAGATTCAAAGTACCGACATTTTTCCCATTGATCCTGTAGTGAGCAGAAATGACGCTTACATCCTTTGCTTCAGGTATGTCAAGCTCCTCTCCGATCTTGATGACAAGACCGTCAGATTCGCTGCCGTCCTCTGCATCCTTGAATATTGCATCCGGATTGTCCAGAAGGCTCAGGAATTCCCTTACCTTTCCAACATCCGCAAATTCATGGTACTTGAGCATGTTCGAGGTTCCTTCGATGATATAGTCATCACCCATGTCGCTTTTCAGACTCTCATATACCGCACCGACCACCTCTGAGAACAGCTCGTCATGTCCCTGGAGTCCGTTCTTTATGGTATTCAGCACCTCAAGGTTTATGGCCTCCATGGTCATGTCCCTGAGCTTCAGTGTCAGGAGGTTGGATATCGCCATGAGCTCTTCAGGGTTAGGTATAGACCTTAGCCTGATGTGCTTGTTCTTCACAGAACCGGTATCAAGCATGATCACTGCAAGTATGGCATTCTGGTCGATCTGGACCAGCTGCACAGTCTTGATGTGGCATTTCTTGATGTTTGGCTTCTTGAGGACAACCGCCAGGTTAGTAAGTTCTGACAGCATCATCGAAGCCTGCTTCATTACCCTTTCTATTTCGTAGGCAGCCATGGTGATTATCCTGTTCTCTATGAATTTTACCTCATCTGCTGAAAGGTCATCCAAAGTCATCAGCTTGTCAACATAGAGCCTGTAACCCTTGGAAGAAGGTATCCTTCCTGCAGATGAATGAGGCTGCTCAAGCAATCCCATGTCTTCCAGGTCAGCCATTTCATTCCTTATGGTCGCGCTGCTCACACCAAGCTCATACTTCTTTGCCAGTGTCCTTGAGCCCACAGGGTCACCTGTGGTCACATAATCGACTACTATGGCTTTCAGTATTTCCAGTTTTCTTCTGTCAATTTCGTTTGGCATTCATCCTCACCTTTTTTTGTTAGCACTCTCATCTGTTGAGTGCTAAAGCCTACGATAATAAAATAACACCGCTTTCTTTTTTTGTAAATACCAAAATGGCACTTTTAAGTCATTTTAATCATTTTTTAACTTTCAAAAAAAATACGCACCTCCGGGCTGGAGGTGCGCTGACTGCTAAATCTATACTGTAACTTTACTTATCTTGCCGAATCCCTTTGTCTTGCCGAAATCAACCTCATGGTGGAAATTAACAAGGGCTTCGAATGGGTCAGCATTCTCAATGTCTATCCTGTCAAGCTCTGACCTTTCTACCTTTACGGAAAGTATCAGCTCCGAATCCTTCTTGCCAGTGTAAGGATTCTTGTCTTCCTCCGTAATGTTGATGTAGCAGTCAGCGATCGGAAACAGGTTGAACAGGTCCCTCGAGATCCTGAAGGCAATCCCGGCGACAAACTGCGAAGCGATCGACCAGTAATCGGTCTTGGTATATTTCTTTATTGAAAGCTTCCCTGTAGGTGTAAGCGTCTTGTATTCTTCGGGTATGAAATCAGTTATGGAAAGTACTGCGTCAACATTTATCGTATCAGCATCCGTGAAGCTCATGTCCATGGATTTCAGGAAACTCCCGAGTTCCTCGGACATCCTGAGGCTTTCAAGCGCCAGCATGAAGCCTTCAGTATCCTTCGACAGTACCTTGGATGCAATGACCTTGTTCATCTTCCACTGCTCGTGGAGCTCCTTGTCAAGAACCTTCGCTTCTTCAACATTCTTTTCAAGGAGTGCTGTATCACCACCGCCTCCAAATAGCTTCTTCAGGAATCCCGGCCTGTTCTCATCAAGCAGTTTTTTTGCTGCCAGTGTGTTAGGTCCGTCCTCGCCTTCAGCGAAAGGCGGCTCCTCATCCAATACTTGATTCCAGTCGATATTTGGAGGGTAGTCGGCTTCACGGTGAAGACCCGTTATCGCAGCGATATCTTCCGTGAACTCACTTATTTCCTGTTCAGGAGTGAGACCGCTGTCTTCTGAGACCTTCTTGAACAGCTGGTCCTTCTTTCCGATCAGCTTGCCTGGATTGAAGGTCTTGCTGTAGGAAAGCCCCGTACCGGGGATGCCGAATGTCGTTGTAGCCTTGCCTGTCGTACTGATGCTCTGCCTGAAGCCCTTGCCGCCGAAGGAAATGCTTCCGCTTCCCTTTCCGACATTCAATCTGAAGCCCTTTCCAAGATTTATGCTTTTTCTGAACCGAAATCCCATTGAATACACCTCACCTTGTTATCCTTAAACTAATACTGACCTGATTTCCACTCATCTGATACACATGGCGGATCCCGGTCTATCGCCTGATATTCCTCGCAACAAAATCCAGATGCCTTTCCATGGCATTGGCAGCTTTCAGAGGGTCACGTGCCCTCAAGGCCACGGCAATGTCCTCATGGGTCTCCACCAGCGTCTCATTGTTATCAGGATTCACCAGCAGCTCTTCCCTGGTCTCCTTTATGAATGTGTCCATAAGGGAAGATACCGCCCTGAGAATGCTCTCCATCAGCCTGTTGCCGGATGACCTTGCAATGAGGTAGTGGAAATCGGCATCGAGTCTCACACTTTCCGCCTCCGTAGGGTCCTCTTTCATTCTTCTGATGATACCTTCGAGTTCATTAAGCTCTGTATCCCCTATCTTGCCTGCTGCAAGTGCTGCCATCTGGACCTCGATGCTTTTCCTCAGCTCGAGGAGTTCAAGGTTCCTTGAATTCTGAAGCACGAACACGAGTGACAGCGGTTCGATCAGGTTATCCTCGAAGCTCTCCCTGATGAAGTTGCCTCCGCCCTGACGGCATTCCACCAGGCCGATTATCTGAAGGGCCCTGAGCGCTTCCCTGATTGATGTCCTGCTCACATGGAGAGTGTCAACCAGGTCCCTCTCAGGTGGAAGCCTGTCGCCCTTCCTGAGCTCACCGCTGATTATCATTCCCTTGATCTGGTCAATTACTGTTTCGTATACCTTCTTGTTCTTCAAGCCTGATTCCATATGCTGCACCTCACCTAAGTTACCTCTACAGCCATTATACTCTTGCAGGATGAAAGTCTCAATGACACCAAAAAGCAAAACCTGCGATTTCGCGCAGGTTTTGCTTCAGCTCCCCGAGGGTACTGTTTGCCCGGTCGTAACCGACCCGTTTTCATTTTCAGCGTTCTCCATGAGACTCTGTCTGTACTCTTCCTCCTGCCTCATCCTTTCCAGCTTCACCGCCTTCTCCTCAAGAAGGATGCCTTCCAGGCTCTCAACATCGCTCATCGATACTTCCTGCCACTGGTTCATGATCCTTGCCAGGTTGACCACATCCTGCTCATTGTATACGAGTATCCTTTCAACCTTGTCCGCAGGCATCCTGTGGATGTAGTCCCTGTCCTTCATTATCCTGGAAAACGTCTTTGCAAGCGTCGCCCCGGACATGACCTCTCCTTCCCTGTCTATGGAGAAAAGCCTTTCAAGGTTCTTGAGTCCAATGTTCTTTTTGAACCTTCGCTCATATTCCTTCTGGATATCGACCTTCCTGAAGTGTTCGTCAAATGTCAGGTCTATCGAATGCTTGTTGAAGAGGTGGTTTATGACAGTAAAGTCATTGTTCCCTGAAAATGTCACAATGTTGTCTCTTCCCTGTTCCTTCATCCTCAGGAAGTAGTCTTCCGCGAGATAAAGTATCTCTTCAGAATCACGCTTGTTCTCGATCATGTATTGGGTCGAGTGTATCATACCGCTCCAGCCGTCATAGACTGCAGCTCCGAAAACGCCTATGCATATGGGTTTCTTGTACAGGTAATGCTCAAGATCGAAGTAGATGCTCCTTTCCATGATGTCCTCACCGTCCACCATCAGGATCAATTCTTTCTTGCCCTTCTCCATCGGAATGGTCTGCTCTTTCCTCAACAAATTATCACGCTTCTTCCACTATAAGAGTTTTAGTTCATCAAAGTTGATGCCGTAAATGACATCCTTCCTTTCCACTACTATCTTCGCCTTTTTCCTCACCTCTTCACAATCAGTTACCAGGTGAATGAGCTCCCTTGTAGGATTGACGAGTATCGGATTTCCTGCAAGCTCAAGCATTGAGAAATCCCCTGCGGTGTCTCCGTATGCCCAGCATTTTGACAGGTCAAGACCGTAAAGCTCTGCCATGTGCAGCACTGCCACCTTCTTTGACCTTGAGTCCCACATGGGTATGACTTCCCCGGTATAAAGGTCATTCTCGTCTATCTCATAGTTGGAGCCCATGTAATCATCGAAGCCGTATAGCTCCGCCATGTCCCTGACCAGCTCCACAGGGCTTCCCGAAATCGTAATGAGCTTATGGCCCTTCTCCCTGTGCCACTTTATCCTTTCCCTGGTATAGACGTATGCCCTTGCACCCTTTTCGGCCACGACCTTCCTCACGATGTGCTCGATGTAAGCCTTGTGATGCCCCTTTATCGCGTGGGTATAGATCTCAGCCATCTTTCCAAGATAAGTGTCGTATGTTCCGATTCTCCTGTCCCATTTTACGAATTCCGGCTTGACCTCCGAATACCACTTTTCCTCTTCGATTATCTCGCTCTTGATGAATTTCTTGAAAAGGTCTGCCATGAAGCCTTCCCTGTAGATGGTCCCGTCAATGTCAAAGAATGCGGCTGTATCTCCCATAAGCTTCCCTCCTCTGTCAAAAATCCAGTATCTTCTCATCCAGTCCCGCAAATGTAGTTATTACCCTGTCGGCACCTTCAAGCCTGCCTGTCCTCGATACTCCTATTACCTTCATCCTGGCTGTCTTTGCCGAATTGACCCCAGCCACTGCATCCTCGAACACAACGCATTCTGAAGGATCCAGCTGCAGCTCCTTCGCTCCTACGAGATACACTTCGGGATCCGGCTTTGGCTTCCTTACCTTGTAGCCATCTATGATCACATCAAAAAACCTTGTGAGCCCGGTACATTCGAGAATCAGACTGGAATTGTCGCTTGTGGAGCCTATTGCAGTCTTGTAGCCCAAGCTCTTCACTAGGTCCAGAAATTCCAGGACCCCTTCAAAGACCGCATCCTCATCAATTCCCATTATATACTCGAGATACCAGGAGTTCTTCTTGTCCAGAGCCCTCAGCTTCTCCACCCCGCTCATGCTTATCCCGGTCAGGTCAAGCAGTATGTCCAGGGCATCCTTCCTTGAGATACCCTTCAGAGGCTCGGCATATCCATCGTTCAAATCGATCCCATGTTCCTTCGCAAGTCTTTTCCATGCCATGAAATGATATTTGGCAGTATCGACAAGGACGCCATCCAGATCGAATATAAGTCCCTTAACACTCATTGTTCCAGGTCCCCCTCTACGGCAACAGCATAACAACCAATATTTCCGACCACAGGTAGCAGCCTGAGGCCATCGGTTCCTTGAATACAACTATCCACTTTCCATTGTAATATATTGCTGTGCCATATTCCACAACGTTAACAAAATAACAATTTCCGAGTACTATTGACTGAACATGGACATGGCATTATAATGTAAATGTAATTGATAATCATTTTCAATGAGGTGTAAAAATGTGTCTGACAGATATTAAACCGGGCGGAAAAGCAATGATAGAAGGAATAGGCGGCAATGAGAAGCTTGCGAAGAGACTCCTTGCCCTTGGATGTACAGAAGGCTGCGAAATTGAAGTGGTAAGGAAAGCGCCCCTCGGCGACCCGTTGGTCCTTTCTCTCAGGGGATTCCACATCGCCCTGAGAAAAGCCGATGCGAAAAATATTTTTGTGAGGGAGTCCATATGATAAAGGTAGCTCTTATAGGCAATCCCAATGTTGGAAAGACAACCCTCTTCAACCTTCTCACCGGCTCCAGCCAGTATGTCGGAAACTGGCCAGGTGTAACAGTTGAAAAAAAATCCGGATATTCTGATGGCATGGAGATCGTAGACCTTCCAGGAATATACGCGCTCGATACATTTTCAAATGAGGAAAAGGTATCTAAGGATTTTCTTGAGCAGGGCATCCCAAATGTCATCGTAAATATAGTTGATGCCTCCAATCTGGAGAGGAACCTGTATCTGACTTCACAGATCAACAAGTACGGGATCCCTATCGTCATTGCCCTGAACATGATCGACATAGCAGACAAGAAAGGCATCGTAATAGATGCGGCTGCACTGGAAGCTGAAACAGGTATCACAACGGTGCCGATAGTCGCAGCCAGGGGAAAGGGCATAAAGGAGCTTACAGAGGTCATAAGGAGCGGAAGCTATAGAAAGACCAACATACTTAAGTCTTTCGAAAGCGAAAAGGAAGCATATGGCGAGATCGGCACCATAATCATGAAGGCATCAAGGAAAACCGAAGGTGTCGTAACCATGACAAGGGCAATTGACAACGTGGTCCTTAATCCATTCTTGGCATACCCGCTGTTCTTCGGAATGATGTTCCTTATCTTCAAGCTTACATTCTCCTGGGTAGGTGACCCTCTTGCAGGCATGTTCGAGGAATACCTCCTGGTTCCTTTAATGGACCTTGTAAGCAGCCTGCTTGCCGGCTCATCTGACTGGTTCAGAAGCCTCATAGTGGATGGGATAATCGGTGGTGTAGGATCCATAGTCGTGTTCCTTCCTGTAATACTTACCCTGTTCTTCGGCATTACTATTCTGGAAGACAGCGGATATATGGCAAGAGCCGCTCTTATGATGGACAGGCTCATGAGGAAGATAGGACTTTCTGGAAAGGCCTTCATCCCGATGATCATCGGATTCGGATGTACAGTCCCTGCCGTAATGGCAACCAGGTCCCTCGAATCAGAGAAGGACAGGAAGCTTACTGCACTTCTCACCCCGTTCATGTCATGCAACGCCAAACTCCCTGTGTTCGTACTGTTCACTTCAGTATTCTTCTCAGGAAACCAGGATGTTGTTGTGTTCTCACTTTATTTCCTCGGCGTACTCGTTTCGTTCGCACTCGGACTCATCTTCAAAAGGACAATTTTCAAGAAGGATGAGGAGCCGTTCATAATCGAGCTGCCGGAGTACAAGCTGCCATCTCTGAAACACGTAGCCAAGAACACCTGGGACAAGGGTGAGCATTTCCTGAGGAAAGCTGCAACTGTTATTTTCGGTATGTCAGTGATCATCTGGTTCCTATCAAATTTCAACCTTAGTGGACAGACAGACATGGGGACCAGCTTCCTGGCATCGATAGGAGGCGCAATATCCCCAATATTCGCTCCTTTAGGATTTGGAAACTGGCAGGCATCGGTTGCTTTAATCACTGGTATAATGGCCAAGGAAGTCGTCGTTTCGACCATGGGGGTCATCTATGGAGGCACTCTGTCATCAGTTCTGCCTTCAGCCTTTACAACCGCTACAGCCTTAAGCTTCCTTGTATTCGTACTTCTCTACACTCCCTGCATCTCAGCCCTGGCGACGATGAAGAAGGAGTTCGGCGGAAGGTTTGCATTGTTCGCAGCAGCAAACACCTTTGCTGTGGCCTGGATCGTATCCTTCGCAGTTAAGCTTGCCGCGCAGGCACTATGAGGTGAAACCATGGAAATTGCAATAGCACTCACAATCTTCGCAGCAGCTGCCCATTTCGTATTGAAAAGCCTCAGAAAATCCTCTGCAGGCGACTGCGGAAGCTGCGGCTCGTGCAGCACAAAGTGCTCATCCTTCAAGGATGATGATAACCTGAAATTCATAGATAAGTAAAAAGGATCCCTGGCCAGCTGACAGCTGACCAGGGATTCTTAAACTTCATCCTCATGCATGAATCTTTTTTTCTGTCCTGTCGGGTTTTCCTTCCCTTCAGGCACGGCTTCAACGAACATTGTCAAAGGCCTTGCAAACAGCCTTTTTCCCTTGCCCTCAGGCCAGTATATGACCAGCATCTCCTCTGTCTCTGTATGCGTAGCTGTTCCCTCAACTACATACCAGTTGCCTTTAAAGTGCCTGTATCTACCTGTCTTAAGTTCCCCGTCCATTACATCCTCTCGACGGTGTCTATGCCGAGGAGGCCCATTGCAGTCTTTATAACGACCGTTGTGGCTTCAACCAGTGCAAGCCTTGAATTCCTGACTTCATCTGATTCGGTCGAAATCGGACAGTTGTTGTAGAACTTATTGAAGTCCTTTGCCACCTGGATAACATATCTCGATATGACGGAAGGCTCGTACTTGTCTATTGAGAGTGATATGGCATCCTTGAAAGATGCGAGTGTCTTGGCAAGCTCGAATTCTTCCTTCGTGCTCACATACCTGCCTTCAAGGCTGGCACTGGTTCCGTTCTTCCTTATAATGCTCCTTGCCCTTGCATATGTGTACTGGACGTATGGTCCTGTCTCACCGTCAAAGGACAGCATCTCCTCCCAGTCGAAGATTATGTCCTTTTCCCTGGAATTCTTGAGATAAGTGAAGATTATGGCTCCTATTCCTACCTTCCTTGCCACATCCTCTTTATCAGGAAGTCCCGGATTCTTTTCATTTATTACCTCAAGGGCTTTTTCAGTCGCTTCCCTCAGAAGATCCTCAAGAAGTATGATATCCCCCTTTCTGGTGGACATCTGCTTTCCCGGGAACTTTACAAGGCCAAAGCCCACATGTACGCAATCCTTTGCCCACTCGAACCCGGCAAGCTCCAGAGTCTTGAATACCTGCTTGAAATGAAGGCTCTGCGGAATTCCAACCACATAGATGTTCTTGTGGAAATCATAGGTCTCCTTCCTGTAAAGCGCAGCTGCAAGGTCTCTTGTTGCGTATATGGTAGCACCGTCTGCTTTCCTTATTATGGTCGGAGGCATGTTGTACTCGTCAAGCAGCACAACCTGAGCTCCTGATGACTGAGTGATCAGGCCCTTCTCGTTAAGAATGTCTACTACCCTGTCCATTTTGTCCGAGTAGAAGCTCTCTCCTGCAAAAGACTTGAATGAAATTCCAAGCTGGTCGTATATCTTCTTGAACTCTCTCAGGGACAGCTCCCTGAATTCCTTCCAGAGCTCAGTCTCATATTCCTTTCCGTCCTCAAGGTTCTTGAAATGCTGTCTTGCAACATCGTCAAGTGAAGGGTCCTTGTCTGCTTCAACATGGAACTTGACATATATCCTGTTCAGCTCTTCAATCGGGTCTTTTACCAGAGCTTCCCTGTCGACCCACCAGCCATATGCTGCAATCAGCTTGCCAAACTGTGTGCCCCAGTCGCCCAGATGGTTTACGCTGACAGAGTCATAGCCTTCAAAAGCGAATATCCTGTCCAGAGAGCTTCCGACAACAGTCGAGAACAGATGACCTACATGGAATGGCTTAGCAATGTTTGGTGAGGAAAATTCTACAATGACCCTTTTCCCTGAACCTGTCCACTGCGATCCATATGAGGCTTCCTCTGAAAGGATTTGCCTTACTACATCTTCAACATATGTACCCTTCTTAAGAAAGAAGTTTACATATGGTCCAAGAGCCTCGACTTTTTCTACTTCAGGAATCGCAAGCTTCGCTGAAAGCTCCGCTGCTATGGCATTTGGAGCCTTTCTGAGAGTCTTGGCCAGCTGAAAGCATGGAAAAGCATAATCTCCCATCTCTGATCTTGGCGGCACCTCGAGCAGCCCCATGACGATGCCTTTATCTATACCCAGTTCTTCTTCTATCTTGGAAGATATGATAACCTTGTAATCCAAATTGCTACCTCCTGTGAGATTCCATAGCCACATTTTATGTGGATACTGTCTTGTTTTTATCCTTAATATTCTACTATAACGGTCCCGATTAGTCCATAGCATGACCCAAAACAACGCGGTATGGAGAACGCAGTGTTGAAATCCGGACCACCACAGACTATGATAGTCCTATAGGGTTGGTGCATAAGCATCAGAGGGAGCTGGCATAATGGAAAACATTATCGAAGAAAAGAAAGCGGAAAAATTAGGTGTAATAGACCTTGGTGCCAATACGATGAGACTGGTAATATGGGAGATCACTGATGAGGGGGTAGTCAATCTGCTTGACGAGCTCAGGGAGACGGTGAGGATGGCTGAAGACATCGATATCCTCGGAATCGTATCTGAGCCCAAGATCATCGAGATCCTGTCAGTTCTCAAGAGATTCCAGGTCCTCATGAATGCCATGGAAGTCACAGAGACGATCGCTGTAGCCTCCGATACTTTGAGGCGAGCTGAAAACAGCGACGAAGTAGTATCCAGGATAAATGATGAGGTAAGCATAGATGTGAGGATCCTCCTTGGAATCGAGGAAGCATTCCTCGACTACGAGGGCATTGTCAACTCCATGAAGGTCAGGAACTCACTTGTTGTGGATATAGGCGGAGCCAGCACCGAGCTTCTCTGGATCAAGAACGGAGAGATGAAGGAATCAACCTCCATCCCGGTAGGTACACTGAACCTCACAAGGAAGTACGGACTTAATGACGTGGTATCCCCAAAGAACCATATCGACCTGGAAGATTATCTTGCCGGGGTCATCTCCAAGGTCCCATGGATCGGGGCCAACTTCTTCAACGACATCATAGCAGTTGGCGGTTCGGCAAGGACCATAGCCAAGGTGGATATGAAGAAGAAGAGATATCCCCTCTCGATAATCCACAACTATACACTTTATGATTCGGATGTTACAAGCCTTTATGTCACCTGCATGGCAAAGAACCTGAAACAGAGGCAGATGATAGAGGGACTTTCGAAGGACCGTTCAGATATAATCCTGGGGGCTTTGGCGATAATGACCTCCATCCTGAAGACAACAGGCATCCAGAACGTAAGGATCAGCGGCAAGGGCATCAGGGAAGGCGTACTGTACGACTATGTGAGAACGAAGCATCTGCTCTATTCCGAGATGCTTGACAGGTCAATCCAGAATGTAATGAAGAAGCATGATGTTGACCAATCCCACGCTGAGGCCGTCTATTACCTTACCGAGAAGATATTCTCAGGGCTCAAGCCTCTCCACAAGCTTGGCAAGGAGTACGACGACATCCTAAAGACATCCTGTATGCTTCATGATGTTGGAATGTCCATCAGGTACTACGACCACGAGAAGCACAGCTTCTACATCATAATAAACTCCGAGATCAACGGCATGAGCCACAAGGATGTTCTCCTTAGTGCCTTCGCTGCCGGATATCACCGGAATTTCAGCTATGAGATATCAAACATCAACTTCGGGCAGATCCTCAACAGGCTGGACATAAGTTCTGTCGAGAAGCTGGGAGTATGCATATCGATTGCAGAGTGCCTTGACAGGAGCCTGTCCGGTCTTGTTTATGACCTCTCGGTGGAAATCGAGGAGGATACAGTAAGGATCATCCCTTACTCCGAATTCGACCTCACCCTTGAGATTTTCGAGGCCATGCGTGTGGCAGAAAGGTTCAGGGGAATCTTCAAGAAGGACCTGTGCATCGTTCACAGGAACAGCCCATGCAGTCAGGAGTAGGTCCTGGTCATAGCTGCTTGCAAACTGAAGACAATATGATATAATTAAATTGAATACAATTAATAATCAGGACCTAGGAGTGATAATTTGGAACTTTACGACCTTGACCTTGCAAGTCGGGCTATCTTTGACGGATATCTCAAGCCGTTCAGGTACATAGCCTCAACATACAGCTTCACGAACCTCTACCTGTGGAGAAGGATGCAGAATATCCGGTTCCATGCAGATGATGATGCTCTATACATTGTCAAGGGCAGGGACAATCCTACCTTCCTTCCGCCGGTACTAAGAGATGGCGGAAGCCCGGCAAGGTCCTACTCGAAGCTTGTTTCACACCTTAAAGAAAACGGAATGCCGCTTAAGATAAGGGACGCCCGTAATGAGGATGTCGAGCTGATGCTCAGTCTGGGACTGGAGCTTGAAGCTACTGAAGACATTGACAACAACGAATATGTATACCTCGTTGAAAAGCTCAGGACATTTTCAGGAAAGAAGCTCCACGGCAAAAAGAACCATTACAATAACTTCATCAAGAACTATGAGTATGAGACAAAGCCTCTCGAGGACTCAAGGGAAGAGGCGAAGGAATTTGCCAGGAAATGGTTTTCAGAAAGTTCACAGAGTGAAGGCCTGCGTGAGGAATTGAATGGTATAATTGAATTGCTGGATAATATTAAGGACTTCAACATAGTAGGACTATCCGTCTTTATCGACGGTCACTGTCACGGCTTCACGATCATGGAGATACTTAACAAGGACTGCATACTGAACCACATAGAAAAGGCTGACCAGTCAATAAACGGGCTCTACACTTTCATAATAAAGACTGTCCTGGACCATTACGGCGAAGGCATACAATACACAAACAGGGAGCAGGACCTGGGAATACCGGGTCTTCGCAAATCGAAGCAATCCCTGCACCCTGAATTCATGGAGAAGAAGTTCCTTGTGAACTTGACCGGAGGGTTTGATAACCTGAAGGGTCTTTAATAAACATAAATACAGGAGAGGTGAATTGAATGAAAATCACATTCGGAGGAAACGAGGTCACCCTATACGGTGACACTTTGAAGGTCGGGGATTCCTTCCCGGATTTCACACTTACAGACACGAAGCTTGCTGATGTGACTAATGATGACATCAAGGGAGCAAAGGTCGTCCTTACCTTCCCCTCAGTCGATACCGCACCTTGTTCACTTGAGCTCCTCACTTTCAACGACAGGCTCGAGGATTTCAAGAGCTACAAGGTATTTGGAGTATCGATGGACCTGCCCTTCGCAATCGAAAGGTTTGTGAAGGTAAATGCAGGAGACAATATCAACATGCTTTCAGACCACAAATACAGGATATTCGGAGAGAAGACCGGAACCTACATTGAAGAGCTGGCGCTCCTTGCAAGGGCGGCTTTCGTTGTCGACAAGAATGAAAAGATAACTTATATCGAATTCGTCTCCGAAGTCGGCGACGAGGTAGATTACGACAGGGTCCTGGTAGAAGCCGCAAAGGTATTCTAGGCAGTTGATTTCCTGAAGAGTTCGGTTTAGTAAGACAAGGTAAAATACCGGCCATGTTCAGGCACAGATGCCAAAACGTGCCGGTATTTTCTTTTATTTAAAGTAACTGAGACCGCTTGCCGGTATACTTAGCAAAAGGAGTTTTACATGGAAGATACAAATACGCTACACTTACTATGGACAAACGCCGATCTTGACACATCCAGGCTGATGGTCATGATGTATGCCAAAAACAGCATCCTCCGCAACTGGTGGGAAAATGTCACGGTCATCGTTTGGGGTGCGACAGCCAGGCTGGCTGCTGAAAACCCTGAAATTCAGGAAGAGATAAAAGCTGCTCAGCAGGCTGGAGTCAGGTTCTCTGCATGCATTGCCTGCGCGAGGGAACTGGGTGTCGTGGACGAGCTCGAGGCACTTGGGATCGAAGTCAAATCCTGGGGTCCTCCACTTACTGAACTCCTGAAAAGCAATGAAAAGCTTATAACCATATGAAAAAAACGCCGTCACCGGCGTTTTTTCAGTTCAGGCTGTATCCTTCCCTGTATTTTTCCATCATCTGCTCTATCCTGTCAGGAAAGCTGTTAAGGTATCCTTCAAGTATGAAGAATGCAGCAGCGCTGCATGCGGTGTAGTCATAGGAGCTTCTTCCGAAGTATGTCCCTTCCTCGTCGAACCTGATGCAGATATTGTCCATCTCAAGGACGTCTTTTGCGGTGTCCGCATTTGCCTCACTGAACATTTCCGGGTTCTCGGACATGAATTCAAGTATCCTCATCCTATCCTCATGGTCCAGGTTGAATTTGAATTCGACCTCCCCTAACGGGATGTCCAGATGAATTATCTCAGTCTTGTCATAATGTCTTCTGACCTCCTTCAGGAGGCCTGTATGTATCTCATTTATTGTCATCGCTTCACTTCCTGAATATCCCGAATTTGATGTTCACTCCGAATGCAGTGAACTTCTCTTCGTACTCTGTCTTTATGTTGCCCTCAAAGCCGCTGACTGCAAGGTCCAGCGACCTGTATCGCTCCTCGAATCCTTCTTCCCTGAAGTACTCAAGGCTGTGCTCGAAAAGTTCGTCGTCATCAGTCTTGAACCAGACCTCTCCTCCTGGCTTAAGGAAGCCCTTGTACTTGGTCAGGAACCTCGGATGAGTCAGTCTTCTCTTGTTATGCGATGCCTTAGGCCAGGGATTGCAGAAGTTGATGTATATCCTTTCCACTTCATCCTCGCCAAATACGGTCTCTATGTTCTCCACAAGCATTGGAATTATCCTTACATTGTCCAGACCAAGCTCATTGATCTTCCTCAGTGCGAATACAAGCACTTCATCCTTCAGGTCTATCGCAACGTAATTCTTGTTCCTGTCCATTGATGCGAGCTCTGAAATGAACCTTCCTTTTCCGCAGCCCAGCTCCAGATGTATAGGATTGCCGTTCCCGAATTCTTCATGCCATCTGCCCTTCTTGCTTACAGGATCAAATATCGCCTTTTTGTCCTGTTCCATTTCAGGTCTTGCCCACCATTTTTTTCGAAGTCTCATCTGTCTTCCTCTCGTTTCCACTATTTCACATTGAAAAATTATAACTCATTCCTGATAATATTGCACTAACTTATATCAGACCGCCAGGCAAAATTATGATGGAGCAAACCCATGGATCTGAGGGCAGGGTTGGATTTGTTCGCCACTGATCCCTTTTAATCCAGTTCAAAGAAAAAGCTGCCCCGTCAGTCTTCACCTTCAGGACAGCCTTCAATTTGAATTAGTTGAGCATGAACAGTTTTACATCGTCTTCCACGGTTCCTACCCCTGCTATGCCGAATTTCTCAACGAGAACCTTGGCTACATTCGGTGAAAGGAATCCTGGAAGTGTAGGTCCGAGATGGATGTTCTTTACTCCAAGATAGAGCAGCGCGAGAAGGACAATTACAGCCTTCTGCTCGTACCAGGCTATGTTGTACGCTATCGGAAGCTCGTTGATGTCTTCAAGTCCGAATACGTCCTTGAGTGTGAGCGCGATCATTGCAAGCGAATAGGAATCGTTGCACTGCCCTGCGTCAAGAACCCTTGGTATTCCGCCTATGTCTCCAAGAGGAAGCTTGTTGTACCTGTACTTTGCACAGCCTGCTGTGAGGATGACCGTATCCTCCGGAAGACTCTTTGCGAATTCTGTGTAGTAGTCCCTCGACTTCATTCTGCCGTCGCAGCCTGCCATTACGAAGAATTTCTTTATCGCACCTGACTTGACTGCATCTACGACCTTGTCAGCAAGAGCTACGACCTGGTTGTGCGCGAAGCCTCCGACTATGCTTCCAGTCTCAATTTCCTTTGGTGACGGAAGTGTCTTTGCAAGGCTTATCACAGCCGAGAAGTCCTTCTTGCCGTCAGCACCAACTGCTATGTGGTTGCAGCCCGGATAGCCCGCAGAGCCTGTTGTGAATATCCTGCCTCTGACCTCTTCGCTCTTTGGAGGAACAATGCAGTTCGTAGTGAAAAGTATCGCTCCGTTGAAGGAGTCAAATTCAGTAACCTGCTTCCACCATGCATTTCCATAGTTTCCAACGAAATTGTCATATTTCTTGAATGCAGGATAGTAGTGGGCGGGAAGCATCTCACTATGAGTGTATACATCAACTCCGGTGCCCTTGGTCTGCTCGAGCAGCTGCTCAAGGTCAGTCAGGTCATGGCCTGATATGAGTATAGCAGGATTGTTCCTTACCCCAATGTTTACTGAAGTAATCTCCGGATGTCCGTATTTCGATGTGTTTGCTTCATCAAGGAGAGCCATTGCCTTGACTCCATGTTCTCCGGTCCTTAAGGTCAGGGCAACAAGTGCGTTCGCATCAAGCGAATCATCAAGCGTTGCAGAGAGCGCCTCATATGTGAATGAATAGATTTCACTGTTCTGCTTCCCTATGTTGTAAGCATGCTCAGTATAAGCCGCCATACCCTTCAGTCCGTATATGATCATTTCGCGCAGCGACCTTACGTCTTCGTTCTCAGTGGCAAGGACGCCGACCTTAGCTGCCTTCTCAAGCATAGCCTCTCTTGTATCAGCTTCGAATGTAGCCGCATCATGAAGGCCTTCTGCAGATACGGATGCCCTCAGGTCATTTCTTAACCCGATCATCTTCCTGATCTGCTGTTCTATGGCATCTTCATCGAAATTGGCATTTGTAATCGTCATGAAAAGGCTGTTAAGCATCTGGTGGTTCACTTCACCGATTCCGTTGATATCCACTCCACCCTTGACTACCACTTCTGAAACTCCCTTTGCGGCATAGATCAGAAGGTCCTGAAGATTCGCTACAACCTCGTTCTTTCCGCAGACTCCGCGAACATCGCAGCCCGTGCCCTTTGCTGTCTCCTGGCACTGATAACAAAACATGCTCATAAATTCCCCTCCTATGGATTGTATTACATTCAAATGATAGCAGAAACGGATACACAAAGTAGGTAACATATGTTACACTTCTTACTTTGTTGACAGTGTTTACAAATCGGTTATAATTACAATGTACAATTCAAACACGGAGGTTCACATGGAGAATAATTTCACACCGGTACAGACCGTTCAGCTCGGAAGAATCAGGATTCAGGAAAACCTGGAGAAAATGATAGCCGAAGCTCTCGACATGAAGCAGGACGGCCTTGGAACAACACTCATTGGTGAAGCACTGGATAAATTCGGAAGAACCACAGCCGACGACGATTTCTCTCAGGGCAGCGACCACATGAAAGGACACGCCTGGCTTGAAAACGCAGTGATAAGCAGCGAAAAAAGGATAGCACACATGATCAAGGGTGCACTTGATGCTAACCCCAAATATCTCAGCGTAATAAAGGAAGTTTACAGGGATTGCGCCTATACCCTCGGATATCAGATCAAAGCGAAAAACACAATAACCGGGCTTGAAGAGGCCTATGCGGCACTTGATTCTGTAGTGCTCGACGGAATGCCTTGTGACAAGGTGAACCAGGTTGAATCAGTAACAGGCGACACCCTTGTATGGTCAGGTTCAAAGGATGTCCACAGGCCGAATTTTGAAGCTGCAGGTCTTTCATCAGACATATTCCCGTCTCTCAGGGAAACATTCAACAGAGAGCTGCTAAAAGCACTCGGCAACTTCAGCTACAGCCTCGAAATAAGGGAAACCGAACCGGTTTTCCTCAATACGATCACAAGGTAGATATCAGGAAGATCTCTTAAAGCAAAGTCTTCATGCATGAAAAATGCATGGAGACTTTGCTATTTATTGCAATTGTTTGAGTTTCCTGTTTGTAGTTACATACATATTACTACTTTAGTATCTTTATGCATTTATGCACAAAATTTTTATAAACGGCCTCCAACATATGGAAAACCAGGGTGTGTTGTCATATAATAAATTGACTAATCGTGGAGGTGATAATTGAATGGACATAGACCTTATCGGCGTACCCATGTTCTACGGGTGCGACAGGGAAGGAGTCGAACAAGGGCCGGACAAGCTTCGCGAGCTCGGACTTAAGGAGCTTCTTGAACGAAAGGGAAGCAGTGTGAGAGACAAAGGAAATGTAGATGTTCCTTTTGCCACACCTGATATGAAATATGCTAGAAACAGCAAGATGAAGTATCTTGATGAGATATTGACAGTAGCGGAGAATCTGGCCACAGAGGTTGAGGACTCGCTGAAAAGCGGGAGGCTTCCCCTCGTGATCGGAGGTGACCACTCACTTGCACTTGGATCCCTTGCCGGCGTCACAGGCGCCATAGGAAACAGGCATGCTGTCATATGGATCGACGCGCATACCGACATCAACACAGACCAGACTTCGCCATCCGGAAACGTCCATGGGATGCCTCTTGCAGCCTCAATGGGCGTTGGACCTACAGTGCTGCTGTCAGTTCACGGAAAAGAGAAGAAGGTCCACGACAGGAATGTCTATGTGGTTGGTGCAAGGAGCCTTGACAAGGGTGAGGAGAAGCTCATAAGCGACAGCAGGATGACCGTGTACAGGATTGGCGACATACATTCAAGCGGAATGCGGGCAGTAATTGAAGACCTCCTCCGGAGGCTCAAGGAGAGCAGGATATCGGACATACATATCTCATACGATATCGACTCACTGGACAAAAGCCTTGTCCCCGGAACAGGTACACCTGTCAGAAACGGACTGATGCTTGAAGAAAGCGCAGAGCTCGTAGAAGCCATAATGGATACAGGGCTCGTAAGGAGCATAGACTTCGTTGAATATAACCCGGTTCTTGACAAGGACGGCAGAACAGCGGAATCATGCCTGTACATGCTGGACGTATTTGCAGGTTGTCTCGGAAGGCAGTCAGGAAGAATGGATATCAGAAGGACCGGCTCATGATTGAGCTGGTCCTTCCCTTTATTTCGTGCAATTGTATCCCTTAAGTCACTCTTATTGTCATATGACCCGCCTGAACCAGTTTCCGGAACGGTATCTTGGGTAGCACAAGGCAAATTTCACCAGGTCCTCTGCAATAGACAGTGAGTAGGCCACTGTAACCGGCACCCTGAAAATCAGGGCAGCCGCAGCAACTGCAGGAACACCTACGAACCATAGGCTTATAAGCTCTGCTCCCATTGCAAAACGCGTGTCCCCTCCTCCCCTGAAGAAACCCACCACAAACAGCACATTGAAGATCCTTACGGGAATTACTGCCGCAACAACAGTAAGCAGTATGCCTGTATTGGCAAGCGTGCCGGGGGTCACTCTGTAAAGCGAAAGTATAGGCCCCTTCAAAAGAAGCATGAGCCCTGATGTTGTAATTCCCAGGAAAAGGGTAAGCCTCATTATACGTCTCGAATAATCCTTTACCAGGTCGTACCTTTCCTCTCCTATCCTGTTTCCGATCATTATTGATGCCGCATTGCATACACCGAAGGCGAACACGTAGAACAGCTGACTCACGACGTTTGTTATCTGGACTGATGCGAATGCATCCACACCTATCCTTGAGTATGAGAAATTGTACATGACAATTCCGGCTGCCCACATGGATTCATTGATTATGACAGGTGATGCGACCCTGAAGAACTTCGAAATATCTTCCTTAGTGAACGATAGAAGCTCTGATAGCTTTGCCTTCAGGACATTGTCCCTTCCATAGACCGCACGTATCAGTATAAAAAATTCAATCACCCTTGCTATTACGGTAGCAATTGCTGCACCGGTTACTCCGAGTGCGGGAAATCCCATATATCCATTGATAAGTATGTAATTAAGGGCAGTGTTCGTAGCCAGTGCTACCGAACTTGCCGCCATTGGCACCATAGCCTGGTTCGTCGCCCTGAGTGCAAATACAAGCGAGAACGACAGACTGTTGAGAGCGTAGCTGAGTCCGACAATCCTAAGGTATGCGGTACCATCAGCAATGACATCAGGCTCTGTAGTGAATATCCGAAGAAGAGCCCCTGGAAATATTACAGCGGCAGCAGTAAATACCATTGCGGCAGCCAAAGCTATTACACTTGCCATTCCAAGGAATCTTCGAAGACTTGCATAGTCTTTGCTTCCGTGGTGCTGCGCATAGAATATCGAAGCCCCGCTTGAAAGTCCGAAGATTATGAGGCTGTATATGAAAAACACCTGGTTGGCAAGTCCGACAGCAGCTATGGAATTTTCTCCAAGCCTTCCTATCATCAGATTGTCCACCATGTTGAGCGAAGAGCTCAGCAGGTTCTGGATAACCACTGGAATTGCAATGGTAAGCAGGCCTTTATAGAAGGTCCTCTTTTCATCCCCACGTTTTCCGAATATCGTATCGATCATCAAATGTCGAGTAGACAGCTCGACTCTCACCTCACTTATATATATTTTATGCTGTTCGTGAGGTTTCTGTCTCTGCCCCTCACAGAACCCGTCGTGACCTATTAAGGCAACGGGCTCTTCATACAATCCTTACAAAGCTTGCCAGATATCCACATGTATCCTTGGCTCTATTATTGGCTGGTTCTCCAATAACATTTTGTACCTCTTCCAAGAATGATATGCTCTCTGACTCCTCCGCGTTGTCTATTATAGGTTAACTGCAAATAAGAATAAAGTGTTAAACAGTATCCAAGCTATTGAAAATACATCTTTAAGTAATCTATAATCTAAATGAGTTGTTGATTCTTCAATCAATATCAACATGCTACTTTTTAAAAGGGAGGGATATGGAATGAAGAGCTATGTTTGTACAGTTTGCGGATATGTATATGATCCTGCAGTAGGAGACGAGGAAAACGGAGTTGCTCCAGGAACAAGCTTCGATGATCTGCCAGCAGATTGGGTTTGCCCGCTTTGCGGAGTCGGCAAGGACCAGTTCGAGGAAGAGGCATAGGAAATGTAATGCCCCGGCTATGCCGGGGCATTTCTTTTACTGTTATTCCATCTTATCCATCCAGTAGTGACAGACCCTTTCCCTTCAATCTCATGGAAAGGGATCATCTGTTCGATCTCAGATAATAATCCTCGCCCAACTCCTCGAAAAGTATCTCCGTGAGACGGCTGCATTTTTCCTTATCCATCGGTTCTACTCCGTCAAGCTTATACTTGATGTGCATCTCCTCATACTTGTTCTGGCCCAGGGTATGGTACGGAAGCAGTTCGACCTTTATTACGCCCTTTATAGGCTTGAGCTTATCAGCCAGGCGCCTTATATGGTCTTCACCGTCTGTTATTCCCGGCACAACCACATGTCTTATCCACATCTTGACACCGGCATTCTGGACTGCCTCAAGAAACCTCAGCGATGTGCTTCCTGTCCTTCCGGTAAGCAGCATATAGTTTTCCGGGTCGATATGCTTCATGTCGAACAGAACCAGGTCTGTATTTTCCAATATCTCCGCATATTCTCCGAAGCCATAGCCTGCTGTGTCTATCACAGTATGTATGCCCTCCTGCCTGCAAAGCTTAAGGCATTCCAGAAGGAATTCCGGCTGCATCAGGGGCTCACCGCCCGAAAATGTGACCCCTCCGCCTGATTTCTCAAAATAAGGCTTGAATCTCCTGATCTTCTTCACCAGGTCGGCAGCCTCAATCAGCTCCCCGCCCCCCATTAACCATGTATCAGGATTATGGCAGTACAGGCATCTCAGCTTGCAGCCCTGCAGGAACACTACAACCCTTATTCCCGGTCCGTCCACAAGACCCATGCTCTCCATCGAATGTATCCTGCCCTTCATAACCTCACCTCAATCAAATCATTATCTGTACATCATACAACAAAAAAAATTCTATAGAAAGGGGGAAGGACCCCTTTCGGAGCCCTTTACAATGTTTCTATTACATCTTTTCGTGGAATGTCCTTGAAATGACTTCCATCTGCTGCTCTCTTGAAAGCCTGTTGAAGTTTACCGCATATCCGGAAACCCTGATTGTAAGTGTAGGGTACTTTTCAGGATGCTCCATAGCGTCTTCAAGCTTCGCCCTGTTCAGTACATTTACGTTAAGGTGATGAGCCTTCTGAGCGAAATATCCATCAAGTACGGATGCAAGGTTGTTGACCCTTTCGAGTTCAGTCTTACCAAGCGCATCAGGTACTATAGAGAAGGTATTGGATACGCCATCTTCGCAGTTTCCTACGTAAGGTATCTTTGCAACGGAGTTGAGTGATGCAAGCGCACCCTCAAGGTCCCTGCCATGCATTGGGTTAGCTCCTGGTGCAAGTGCTTCTCCAGCCTTTCTTCCGTCAGGTGTCGAGCCTGTCTTCTTTCCATAAACCACGTTTGAAGTGATCGTGAGGACTGAAAGAGTATGCTTTGCATTCCTGTA
>DIXH01000059.1:0-13897 GCA_002428605.1 Clostridiaceae bacterium UBA6085 | reverse complement strand
TTCCTTATTGCCTTTACCTTGGCGTACTTTATTGCAGACAGTGAGTCCGCTGCTACGGACAATCCGGCTACTCCGAATGCCATCAGCCTCTGTACGTCTGTATCATGAAGGGCAAGTTGGCCTGCCTCATATGCATACTTGTCATGCATATAGTGGATAATGTTCATTGTATTGACATAAAGGTCTGCAACATACTCAAGTACGATGTTGAACTTTTCAGAAACAGTCTCATAGTCCAGCTCATCGCCCTTTATTGGTTCAAGTCCCTTGATCACAGTCTTTCCGGTCTTTTCGTCCACTCCGCCGTTTATTGCGTAAAGCAGGGACTTCGCAAGGTTGCACCTTGCACCGAAGAACTGCATCTGCTTTCCTACTGTCATTGCGGATACGCAGCATGCTATCGCATAGTCGTCGCCATATCCAGGCCTCATTATGTCATCATTCTCATACTGGATGGAATCTGTCTTTATGGACATGTCCGCACAGTACTTCTTGAAGTTTTCCGGAAGGTCCTGTGACCAGAGTACTGTCATATTTGGCTCCGGTGAGGTTCCAAGGTTGATGAGCGTGTGCAGGAACCTGAATGAAGACTTTGTTACAAGCGGCCTTCCGTCAACTCCTACTCCTCCTATTGACTCAGTTACCCAAGTTGGGTCTCCGGCAAACAGGTCATTGTACTCCGGTGTTCTAAGATGCCTTACAAGTCTCAGCTTTATTACAAACTGGTCGATGTATTCCTGTGCTTCAGCCTCAGTTATAACACCAGCCTTAAGGTCCTTCTCAAGGTAGACATCAAGGAATGTGCTTGTCCTTCCAAGTGACATCGCTGCGCCGTTGTTTTCCTTAACAGCTGCAAGATATCCGAAATAGAGCCACTGTACAGCTTCCCTGGCGTTCTTCGCAGGAACTGATATGTCGCAGCCGTACTTTGCTGCCATAGCCTTGATTTCACCAAGCGCTATGATCTGCTCATTAAGCTCTTCCCTCTGCCTTATAAGGTCATCGAGCATCGCTCCTCTGGCGTTCTTCAGGTCCTTCTTCTTCTCAGCGATAAGCTTGTCTATGCCATAGAGAGCTATCCTTCTGTAATCGCCGATTATTCTTCCTCTTCCGTATGCGTCCGGGAGTCCGGTCAGAAGTCCTGAGGATCTCGCTGCCTTTGTCTCATCGCTGTACGCATGGAATACGCCCTGGTTGTGAGTCTTCCTGAATGCAGGGAAGTACTTCGCAATTTCCGGGTTTGGCTCGTAGCCGTATGCTTCAAGGGACTGCTCAACCATCCTGTATCCACCATAAGGATTCATCATCCTCTTCAGCGGTGCATCGGTCTGAAGTCCGACAATGCTTTCATGGTCCTTGTCTATATAGCCTGCTTCAAAGTTGTTTATTCCGGAAACCTTGTCTGTATCTACTCCAAGTATTCCTTCCTTTATTTCCTTGACTATGAGCTTAGAGGATATTTCCCAGACCTTCTTTGTGTTTTCAGTCGGTCCTGCGAGGAACTTGTCGTCACCCTCATAAACCGTGTAGTTTTTCTGTATGAAATCTCTGACATTGATTTCGTTCTGCCAATCTCCTGCAACAAAACCTTCCCATTCTTTGAACAATTGAATTCCTCCTATACCCATTACCGGGCTCGTTCGCCAAGTGTCATTTGCTTACAACGAAAGTATACAATAACTTCAAGGTATTGTTAAGCTTTTTTCACGCTCATGAAATATTCCGACAACTGTAAATCTGCCTCCAAACTCTTGACAAATCCACTATTTTGTATTTTTCTAATCATCTCAAAAACAGTTCGATACAGTTTTTATAACAGTTCAACATTCAATTCAGCATTATTGTCATTCTGTACTAAAAATAGTAACAGTTTTCAGGCAAAATAAAGTTTTCGACAAACACTCTATTTTCGTCAAAAATGTCTTGTAATCACAAAACATTTCAACTGATAATTATATTCATTTTAAAATAGATCAATTGCAACGTTTACATGTTAATTTCTTGACATTTTGGATATTAAGAAAGCAGCATCTTTCGATACTGCTTTTTGAAAGTTAATTGACCTGGTCTTTGACCCCACACTCGCCTGCTGGAGCTTTTGCTACCCGGACTCAACCTCTCACTACTAACCCTCTCATTTCTGGCAGGACTAACATCTAAACCGCACCATGATTGTCGGGCCATTGGCCTGACTTACGTGGATCCTTTCGCCTGCGACTGGCTTGGACTTTCAACCACAAACTTAACTTTCATTTTACCATTATAGAGAATGGCAAATGAATTTTCAAGAAGTTTTTTTCATGTCGCTTCTTATGACCTACGGTTCAGATCGTTCGATGCCTACTTTACCGATGCAAGTGCGAATCTCAAGGTATCCACATTAACTATGAAGCCTGCAAAAGGTATGTATCTTGTAACTTTCCCCACTACCATATCCTGACCTAC
This sequence comes from Clostridiaceae bacterium UBA6085, assembly GCA_002428605.1. Lineage (GTDB taxonomy): Bacteria > Bacillota > Clostridia > Clostridiales > Clostridiaceae > Youngiibacter. The sequence goes on along the minus strand of DIXH01000059.1, from coordinate 11,452 downwards.
AGGAAATTCATCCTCAGATGTCATGCCGTCTCCCTGGGTAATGAGCATCGTCTTGCCTTCAGGTGAGATTTCTTTTCTTACCACCCTGCGACATTCAATTGTTCCCTGGGAATTACCGACCTTGAAGGTTATTAAGTCATTTTCCATGATGTCCTCAATTGAAACATCCACTGAAATGACCAGATCTCCAAGTCTCAGCGTCGGCTCCATTGTCGCCGTCCTCATGGCAGTCAGCTTATAGCCTGCAATCGCAGGTATTCCATCGCCAATGTTTGATACGGCATAGAAATACGTCGTAGCCCCCGCAAGAATAACGAGCATGAACGCCATTACCCTTGCAATAAGTGTGAATATTCCTCTTCCGCTCTTTGAAGTGGCTTTTTCCTTTTCAGCCTCAGCCTTCTTCTGCTTCTTCTCTTTTTTCAGGCCAAGCTTTTCAACTTTCGAGGTCTTAGCTCCATAATCTTTTCTGAGGTGCTTCAGAAGGTCAATTTCCTCCTGCAGCTTTTCTTCCTTGACTGACCTGACCTCAGGTTTGGATTCCCTTGGCAGCTCAGCTATTGTTTCCTGAATGACTTGATTAATTTCAATCTCACCAGCTGATATAAGACCCGAATCCGGCATTGAAGGCTCCATCGGCACTTCAGCCTCATCCTCGAGCATCAATTCCCTCTGTCCGGGAAGTTCCTCATCAAGCAATTCCGGTCCTTCAATCTCAGCAGCCATTGCTTCAGGCTCCGAATAACCGGTATTTGATATGACTTCCTCATCAAGAGCTCTTGTCTCAGCTTCCCTTTCAAGCATCAGTTCCCTACGTCTGAGAAGCTCATCGTATGACAGCTCGTCATTGAGAATTTCAGTTTCCATGGTCACTTCAGCCATTGCTTCAGGCTCTGGCGATCCGGTAATTGATATAAGCTCTTCATCCAAAACCCTTGTCTCCGCTTCCCTTTCAAGCATCAGTTCCCTGCGTCTGAGAAGCTCTTCATATGACAGCTCGTCATTTGAGAAGTTCATGTTTCTATAGTCACTTCAAGAGTAGCTTCAGGTTCTGGCGATCCGGTACTTGATACAGGTTCCTCATCCAAAGCTCTTGTCTCCGCTTCCCTTTCAAGCATCAGTTCCCTGCGTCTGAGAAGCTCATCGTATGACAGCTCGTCAAATGTCGCATACCCTTCGTCCTCTTCTGAAGTCAGGCCGTCTGTATTATCTTGCCTGCAGGGATCTTCAGGCTCAGATTCCCTCACCTCTTCTTCATCTACGACCTCCCTTATGGAAACATCCTGAAGGTCATCATCGAAAAGCTTTGATGACGGTGATGATACATCATGCACGCGTCCGAATTCAGAAACCAGGGTATCTGATGAATGATGGTTCTTAGCATTTGATATAGCCTTCATAAGCCTTAATGCAAACTCATCGCTGTCCACAGGGCTTGTAATGAAATCATCGATATTATTGAAAAATATCGGCCCCATCTCCTTAAGAGTCTCGCGCCTCAGCACCGCAATGCTATAGCTTCCTTTGCTTATCTGTTTGACCTTGAAGAGAAAGTCTTCGATGACCACCTTAAGGTATCCTTCAACGCCACAGACCACAAGGTCGAAATTAATGCCTCCGGCGATTTCGAGTGCCAGTTCTTCAGGCATGGCGACAATCACCTCGCCAAATGTTCCATTCCTGGCCAGGTGTTCCTCGATGAACTCGATTGATATTTCATTGTTCCTAATCAACAAAACCTTCATAAACGCTCACCTACAACCATCGATTTATTAAACCATGGTTCCTTCTATCTATGAGTTCCTCTGGCTGCTTTTGCAATTCTGAAAATCAGTTCCTCAGTATCCGCAGGACTGGACAAAAAGTCATCTATCAGGTTAAGGAAATCCGAACCCATGGCCTTCAGCATATCCTTTCTCACTACCGCCAGCCTGTATGCTCTGCTTCCAGCTTCATCAAGCCTTCTCAGGAAGTCAATGGCCACGTCCTGAGGATAATCATCCACGGGACAGATAAGTATGTCAAATGCTGTGCATCTCGCCGTCTCTATGGCCAGGTCGCACATTTTAGCAGAAACAATGCTGGCTTCCATGCCATTTTCAGTAAATAGCCTTTCGACTGCATCAAATGTCAGTTCACTGTTGTGGATAAGCAATACATTCATTTCGCACCTCCAATTATATGGATTATCTAATCTTTTGCATCTCATTACGATTCAATTCTATAGTACCTTTGATTATATACTATCAATAAATGATTTGCTATATATGTTTCAAGGAAAACTTAAATTATTCCAAATATTGTGATAATATTTTTTAACGCTAACCTTATTCTGATTAAAATAATTTTCAACTAAAATTGGAAATCCTGTAATAATCAATGAAACACAATGACAATCAAGGACAAGAAACCTTATATGTACACTTTGTGAATGGGTGTACATATAAGGTTTCTTGAATAAAATTGATTTGAGCTTAAATAAATTTCCAAAATAAGGGGTTTCAAAATATTATGCTGGAAACTCCACCAAATCCCCTGAAACTCAGGCTTATTTGCTGCGACTTGCTACTTTTTCTATCCGTCATATTCCACAAGTGGCTTCATGAGTCTTCTGATGCCGCCTTTCGGGTTCTCCACATCCCCAACATACCTGGGTATAAGATGGATGTGCAGATGGAATATGGTCTGCCCTGCAGCTTTACCCACATTTATTCCAATGTTGTAGCCATCCGGATGATATTCCTCATCGATTATTTTCTTTACTTCTCGGATCATCTTATCAAGGTAAACTACCTCTTTTTCTGTTGCTTCGAAATACCCTGAAAAATGCCTTTTGGGAATTATCAGCGCATGTCCTTTTGTAACAGGGTAATTGTCATATATGGCAAAAGCTCCATCATTCTCTGCAATGAGTTTACCATTTTCTAGATACGAGCAAAATATGCAATCCATGGACCCGCCTCCTGTCATTAAACTTTCAAGATCATCTTGTACCCTGATATGCGAAAGCGATCGCCCCGGCGATCCCTCCGGCATCAGTGATCCTTTCCGAGCAGATTCGAAGCGTGCTTCCGGTCGTAGCCACATCATCAATTACGAGGATCTTCCTGCCCCTGATAAGATCTATTCTTCCTTTAATGATACCTATGCTCAGTGCATTTTCCTGTCTCTCCGTCCTCTCAAGCCCTTTCTGCTCAAATGCAGGTGCCGAGAACAGTCTTCTGCAGTCTGACCCTGCGAGAGCCGCAACATTCCTTGCAAGTACCTCTCCATGGTCGAAGCCAAGACGTTTCCTGGAAAGCCCTGAGGATGGCGCCCATGTTACCAGGTCGAAGCCCCGAATGTATTCTGAATGACTATCATGGATGATCGCCGCAATTTCCCTTGCTGCATTGAATGATCCCCTGGACTTGAAGGATGAAACCAGCGCCTTTGCAGAGCCCTCATATCTGCTGCAGTGAAGTATGCCTGCCTTCTCTTCGGGTACTATGGTCAATCTGCAGACTGGACATAGTCCGTCGTAGTATTCGCCGCATACCGGACACCTCAGCCTCGGATATAACGTGTCGAGTATACTGCTTAAGATTCTGACATGTAACCTTTTTCCCACAGCACCTTGTTGAAATGCCTTGTCATGTTCTTTGTCCGCTCTATGTCCGGTGTTTGAGTCTGACAAAGGAAGATCACCTCCCCGTTCTCTTCATTGCAGTATCCGCTCCTGAGGCAAAGGAAAACAAGCTCCCTGTAGTTGAATTGTGGCGAGTCCGCTCCGTGGACAATTATCTCGAAGTTTACCGGCACCCCCAGAAAATCATCCAGGTCGTCAGTCACGAAAATATGCGCCCTTGAAGTATCCTTTACAAGCTCAGCCATTCCAATGGTACCCACTGTATTGACATCAGTGACATAGGCCATTATCGAGTCATCTACCTTTGCCAGGTACCTTGAGAGTCTCCTTGACTTTATCCTGTCTCCGGTAAATACAAGGACATTCTTCTTTTCATATACGAACCACAGCAGGTACTCATATATTGAGACAGGTATCTCATCGTCGATGTTTACCCTTGTCTCTATGATCCTTGGTTCCGAAACATATTCTCCTGTACCGCCCATGGGGATCTCGAAGGTCTCCACATTAAGCAGGATCTCCTCGAATGAGTAGGCAACAAGCCTTTTGCTTCTTGGAAAAATGTAGCCTATGAGGTTCTGGACCTCGCCCTTCCTGCGGTATGGAAAAGAATTGACGTCATCATAGATCGCGAGGTCATATTCACCCGATACTGACAAGGCCTCCTGGTAGCCGCAGATGGTCAGATTCCGCTCCAGACCCTCAGGCATCATCCCGTCGAACAGGGCATCAGTAAGGAGCTGGCTGTCCTTCTCGTCTCCTGTGATATACAGGAGCCTGCCATTTGATTCAAGGACTGATTCGCAAAGCTCCCTGACCGGTCCTATCCCCATGTATGGTACCGCCACCAGGTTCAATGCCCTCTGCTGTGATTTCTGATACCATTCCTTCAGCCTCTTTGCCGATTCATCTGACAATTTGTCCATCACCTCCGGAATCCACGAGTCCGTAATCCAATATGCTTTTTATCCTGTACTTAAGAGATGTGTGCCTCTCAAATGTCCTGGTGTTCGATACCATGTAGTTCAGTGCGCGCTTGGAGCCTACGAGGACAAGCAGCTGCCTTGCCCTTGTAACGGCGGTGTATATAAGATTCCTGCTCATAAGAAGCGGCGGTCCCATGAAGACAGGAATGACTACCACCTTAAATTCGCTTCCCTGGCTCTTGTGTATGGTGACTGCATATGCCAGCTCCAGCTCCTCAAGCTCTCCGCTTTCATATGTCACATATCTTTCATCGTCGAAGATCACTGTGACCTTCTCGTCCTCTTCATCAATCCTTACAACGTAGCCTATGTCGCCGTTGAATACACCCTGCCCTCCATCACCTTCGAATATGGGGTCCGGATTCCTTGTCCACTTGATCATGTAGTTGTTCTTTGTCTGCATGACCTTGTCGCCGACCCGAAAATCAGTGAATTTGTTCTTTTTCCCCTTGGCATTCAGCACATTCTGCAGGACCTCGTTAAGGTTCAATACCCCCAGGTCTCCCTTCTTCATAGGAGACAGCACCTGAAAGTCCCTGATCCTGTCCCATGACCTGTTGAAGCCCGGAAGTCTGTTTAGTATGAGGTCAATGACCTTTTCAAGGCTATCCTCGGGACCGTCAGATTCAATGAAGAAGAAATCGCTGTCCCTGACGTTTAAGAACGGCATCATCCCGCTGTTTATCCTGTGGGCATTTATTGTTATGTACGATTCTTTGCCCTGCCTGTAGATGTATTCAAGCTTCACCACCTTGAACGCCCCGCTCTCGATCAGGTCCTCAAGCACCCTGCCCGGCCCGACCGATGGCAGCTGGTCTGCATCGCCGACCAGGATAAGCCTGGTTCCCGGACTTATGGACTTCAGCAGGTTGTTCATCAGCATCACATCTATCATTGATGCCTCGTCGATTATCACCACATCGCAATTGAGGCTTGAAGCCTCCTCCATTTCGAAGTCTTCTTCGCCCTCGTCGGATACTCCAAGCTCCAGAAGCCTGTGTATCGTCTTTGATTCCCTTCCGGTAGCCTCGGACATCCTTTTAGCAGCTCTTCCGGTCGGGGCGCCCATTATGACCTTTCTGCCTTCCTTCTCGAAAATCTCAAGTATGCACTTTATTATTGTCGTCTTACCTGTTCCGGGACCTCCTGTGATTATCTCGATTCCGTTAGTTACAGCACCCTCAATGGCTTCCTTCTGTTTTTCGTGGAATGCTATCCCATTAGCCTTTTCGAACCACTCGATATGAGAGGCGACATCTGCCTTCATTTCCTTGACACCCTGAAGGCTCAGCGCAAGTATCCTCTTCGTTATCGAAGCCTCGCTGTACAGGTATGGAAGCGTGAATACCGAATCTATCCCATCCACCTTTTCAAGCACAAGGCGGTTTTCCATTACTGAGTGCACCAGGTTCGCCTCTATCAGGTCCTCATTTACCTCAAGGCTTTCGATCCCCTTTGCCACAAGCATGTCCTTCGGCATGCAGGTATTGCCCTGGGAGCAGAATTCATTCACAAGGTATTTTATGCCGCTCTGGATCCTGAAGGGCGAATCCGTCATGATGCCAAGGTTCCTGGCAATCCTGTCGGCAGTCTTGAATCCTATGGTTGGGATCTCTTCTGAAAGCACATATGGATTCTCCTTTACTCTCCTTATCGAATCCGCACCGAAAACCCTGTAGATCTTCAGGGCCTGTTTCGGAGTGACCCCGTATGACTGCATGAATACCATGATGTTCCTGACCTCCCTCCCCTTCTGGTAGGAGGCTGAGATCATCTCGACCTTCTTCTTTCCTATGCCCTCAAGCTCCATGAGCTTTTCAGGCTCTTTCTCCATGATATCGAATATCATGCCGCCGAACTTCTCAACCAGCTTCTTTGCTGTCGCAGGACCAATTCCTGATATGGCCCCTGACGCAAGATATCTTTCAATGCCCAATAGCGAATTGGGCAGGATCTCCTCATACTCAGTACACTTGAACTGCTTTCCGAAGGTAGCATGATTCAGCCACTCTCCCTTCAGCTTCAGGGTCTGTCCCGGAGATACGAATGGAAATATGCCCACCGCAGTATGCAGGCTTTTGGCATCCTCTATTCTGAGGACACAATAGGCATTCTCCTCATTCTGGAACACTATGTCCCTTACAGTTCCTTCAAGCACTTCCATCAGTTCACCTTCTTTCCATTTCAATAATAAGGTATATCAGGAAAGGTTTCCACATTTTTGCCCTATACACATTATGTTAACAAAATCCATGTCTATTCATGAAGCAATTAGATGAAATTTCCAGTATAATGATGTTAATGAAAATAATTTCCCGATACGGTCGTAATCGGGTATGAGGTGATAAATTGATATTCAAGAATTTCAGGCTCATTTTCCCCGACAGGATAGAAACCGGAAGCCTTCAGGTCAAATCCGGCAAGATACTCTCTATAAACGGGCCATTCACCGAGGATGATGAAGAGATCGACGGAGAAGGAAAATACCTTTCTCCAGGCTTCATAGACATACACATCCATGGTGCAGGCGGCAAAGATACCATGGACGGAGAAGTGGAATCAATAGACACGATCGCAAGGGTCATTGCTGAGCATGGCACAACTTCGTTCCTTCCTACAACGATGACCATGGGAGTCACTGACATACGGAAGGCACTCGGTTCAATAAAGGAAGCGGCTAAGGATCAGGCAGGAGCATCGATAATCGGAGTTCATCTGGAAGGCCCCTTCATCAGCCCCAGGGCTATAGGAGCACAGAATCCCGGCTTCGTCCTTGAGCCTTCTATAGAGGCTTACGAATCCATTGCAGAGGGCTATGAGGATCTCATAACCAGCATCACAATGGCTCCCGAGGTGCCCGGTGCATCAGAGCTGATCCCATATCTTAAGGATAAGGGAGTGAAGGTATCTATAGGCCATACTGCAGCGACCTACGAGGAAGCGATCGAGGGCATAGGACTGGGCTGCTGCCATTCCACACACCTTTTCAACGCCATGACTCCTCTGACACACAGAAGTCCCGGAACAGTCGGAGCGATTTTCGACACTGATATAACCACAGAGACAATTTCAGATGGGATCCACATTTCCTGGCCTTCTCTCAGGATAGCTTACAGGCAGAAAACAAGCGACAAAGTGATGCTCGTAACTGACGCCATGATGGCATGTGGAATGCCTGACGGAAAATACTGGCTCGGCGGTCAGGAGGTCCTTACAAAGGAAGGCGCTGCAAGGCTTTTGAACGGGTCCCTTGCAGGCTCCATACTCACCATGGATGCTGCAGTCAGGAACGTTTCAAGGAACACTGAGCTTCCTCTCCACGAGGTTGTCAAGATGGCATCCCTTAACGGCGCCAGGTTCTGCGGGATAGAGGACAGGAAAGGAAAGATTGAAGAAGGATACGACGCAGACCTTTTAGTGTTTGACGAGGACATCAATATCTCCCGTGTCTTCATTGAAGGAAAAAAATTCAGATGATTCGTAAGAATGCCGGCACTGCCGGCATTCTTTCTGTAACCGCATTGTATCACCGACCTTGTTGCAGTGTGGTAGAATCAAGGTAGGACAATTACTTATAAGGATGTGCTTGAAATGAAGATGCTTGAAAATGTCAAGAGATCAATGAAGGACCTTAGGACGGGCTTTGAAAGATATCCTGTCACCTTGTTAGCTTCAGTCGTGCTGCTTGTCATACTCATTTCACTGAATGAGATGGACATGAAGGACATCGATACTGAAATCCTGGGCAGAATTGCCATGGTCGTCGGACTTTCGCTTCCACTGTCAATATCAGTAGCCCACCTGAATGAGAGCCTGCTTTCCAGGAAGACACAATTCAAGGCGCTTGCCTTTGCTGTTGCAGCAGCCTTGCTCATTGCATACTACTTCCTGTTTACAGAAGACCACGGCATGGTTACAGGGATGCGCTATGCCGCGACACTGGTTGCTCTCATCATAGGGGTATTCTTCACCCAGAGGCTTAAGGTAAGGCTTAATTATGAGACATACGTAACCAAGGTTTTCTATTCGTTCTTCCTTACAGCACTTTACTCCGGTGTCCTGTACTTTGGAATCTCAGCAATCATATTCACCATCAATTCGCTTTTTGATGCTGAAATTCCGGACAAATACTACCTGTACAGCTACCTTGCCGTGGTGTTCGTTTTCTCAGCCTCAATGTTCCTGTCCAAGCTGCCCAGGATCGAGGAGACCTTCGAGGACCATAAGTACACCAAAGCCCTCAAGGTGCTTCTGCTGTACATAGTCATTCCGCTCATCACCATCTACTCGGGCATCCTCTATGTTTATTTCATAAAGATCATCGTGACCGGCGTGTGGCCTAGAGGCCTTGTTTCAAACCTGGTGCTCTGGTACTCGGTGCTTTCTGCCGGAGTCATATTCTTCATATCTCCCCTTGTATCAGAAAATTTTGTTGCCAAAGCTTTCCGCAACTTCTTCCCAATTGCCGACCTTCCCATACTTGCTATGATGTTCGTATCCATGGGTCTTAGGATCGGCCAGTACGGCTTCACGGAAAACAGGTATCTGGTTGTAATACTCGGAATTTGGGCACTTGTGGCAATGATTTGGTTCATTGCCATAAGAAAACTCAACAATATATTCCTGCCGGTATCCCTGGCACTTACAGCCCTCATCGCCGTTTTCGGTCCCCTCAGCGCATTCAGCGTTTCCGAGATGAGCCAGAATTCCAGGCTGGAATCGATCCTTGAAAGAAACGGAATGATTCAGTCGGGATCAGTCGTTCCCAACGCATCGATACCTGATGGTGACAAGAGGGAGATCAGTGCAATCGCCTCTTTCTTCGAATCTAGGGAAACATACGACATGGACTACGTTCCTGAAGGCTTTAGGACAATGGATATGAATGTGGTCTTCGGATTCCCTTATGAGGATGACAGAGGATACCCTGACGATAATTACTTCTACTTCTTCGTCCCTTTGGAAAACCAGGTCCTTGATATAAAGGGCTATGAGCATTTCGTAAAGACTGCCACTTACCAGACGAATGCGTATTCTCTGGGTAATGTATCGATGAAATATGACTCTACCACATCCGAACTCATATTCAGCGGCAGCTCGGGTGAATTGATCAAAGCTGATTTCAAGGCATACTACCAGAAGATGTGGGACGCTTCAAGCACCAATCAAGGTAAAGGCGAAGTGTCAGTGACAGATGCCACCTTCACTGAGGAGAACGAAAAAATATCAGTGAAGATCATTTTTGAAAGCATGAACGGAAACCTTGAGAATGGAAAGATTAAGATCGATAATGCCGCTTACTTTGTCCTTGTAAGGGTCAAGTAGAACACATATGTTTTCACAAAAAATGGAGCAGTTCAAACTGCTCCATTTCCTCATATAAGCTTCTTTATTTCTTCTACCTTGTCGAGTCTCTCCCATGGGAGGTCCAGGTCTGTCCTTCCGAAATGTCCGTATGCGGCAATCTGCCTGTATAAAGGCCTTCTCAGGTCCAGGTCCCTTATTATCGCACCAGGCCTCAGGTCAAACACCTTGTCGATTATGGAGATTATCCTGTCATCAGGGATCTTGTTAGTCCCGAATGTGAATACCTCTATGGAAAGAGGCTTTGCCACTCCAATGGCATATGCCAGCTCTACTTCAAGCCTGTCAGCCACACCTGCAGCTACCAGGTTCTTGGCAACCCATCTTGCTGCATATGCTGCTGACCTGTCCACCTTCGTTGGATCCTTTCCTGAGAAGGCTCCGCCACCGTGCCTTCCGTATCCGCCGTAGGTATCGACTATGATCTTCCTGCCTGTAAGGCCTGAATCTCCGTTAGGTCCTCCTATTACGAATCTTCCTGTTGGATTGATGTAGTATTTCGTGTTCTCATCCAGAAGGTGCTCCGGAATCACGGCATTGATCACGTGTTCCCTAACATCCCTTTCTATCTCAGCATGCTCCACCACCGGGCTGTGCTGTGTGGATACAACGACTGCCTCAACCCTTACCGGCTTGTCTTCATCGTACTCCACTGTGACCTGGGTCTTTCCATCCGGCCTGAGATAAGACAGAGTGCCGTCCTTCCTTACCTCTGACAGCCTTCTTGCAAGCTTCTGAGCAAGGGAGATAGGCATCGGCATGAGCTCCTCTGTCTCGTTTGAAGCGTAGCCGAACATCATCCCCTGGTCTCCTGCTCCTGTCTTTTCAATCAGAGTTTCAGCGTGTCCCCTGGTCTCAAAGGCGTCATCGACACCCATGGCTATGTCTGCTGACTGTTCGTTTATGGAAGTTATGACTGCACATGTTTCAGCATCAAAGCCGTACTTGGCCCTTACGTATCCTATTTCGGTGACAGTTTTCCTGACCACCTTTGGTATGTCCACATAGCAGTTAGTTGTTATCTCGCCCATTACAAGCACCATACCGGTGGTTACTGCCGTCTCGCATGCCACCCTCGCCATCGGGTCCTGTTCAAGTATCTTGTCGAGAATAGCATCGGATATCTGGTCACATATCTTGTCCGGATGTCCTTCCGTCACTGATTCTGAAGTGAATAGTCTTTTCATAGTTACCTCCTGAAAAAAATGAAGCCTCTTCATTAAAAGAAGAGGCGTGTCGTGCACGTTCCTCTTATCTTGCAGCGCTGCTGCAGGAATTGGCACCACGTATTTCTACAGGTTGCCGGGTTTCACAGGGCCCATTCCCTCCACCTCTCTTGATAAGAGCACATATTCTGTTTTACATGAAAAAAGACAGGAATCGTTATACGCAGTTCCGTCTTAATTGGTGGAGGAGAGTGGATTCGAACCACTGAAGCTGAAAGCAACAGATTTACAGTCTGCCCCCTTTGGCC
>DIXH01000065.1:11594-14230 GCA_002428605.1 Clostridiaceae bacterium UBA6085 | reverse complement strand
GGCTTCCTCGACATCTACATTTGATCTAAGTATTTCTTTAGAATACCAGTATAAGGCTCAGGGCCATTATAGCCATGCCCGTGATAAGCCCGTATATCGAAATATGGTGCTCTCCATATTCCCTCGCAGTCGGCAGAAGCTCATCGAAGGATATGAACACCATTATCCCTGCTATGCCGGCAAAGAGTATGCCGAACAAGGTATCGTTAAGGAACGGCATTAGAATGAAGTATGCGGCAATAGCACCAAGAGGCTCGGTAAGGCCTGATGCAAATGACAGTGCCACAGCCTTTCTCCTGCTTCCGGTTGCGCAGTGCACAGGCACAGCAATGGCAATTCCCTCGGGAATGTTGTGGATCGCTACCGCAAATGCTATGGGAATGCCTGTCGCAGGGTTCTGCATGGCTGATATGAACGTGGCGATGCCTTCAGGGAAATTATGGACGGCGATGACCAGGGCAGTCACTGCCCCTACCCGTAAGAGCTTCCTATCGCGGCAATCAGGTCCGCAGGATTCCAAATCTTCGATCATGACAGCTTCATGAGGATTTTCGTAGGAGGGTATGAGCTTATCGATTACTGCTATGAGCAGCATACCTCCAAAAAAAGACAGCACGTTAATTACGCCCCCCAAATTGTCTCCATAAGTTTCAGCAAGCAAGTCACCTGACTGGGCGAATAGTTCAACGAATGACACATATATCATAACGCCTGCTGAAAGGCCCAGGGCAAATGAAAGCAGCTTCTTGTTGGTGCTTTTGAAGAATATGGCGAAAAGCCCTCCTACTCCTGTGGAAAGGCCTGCAAAAAGAGCCAGTCCGACTGCGAGAACAAGATTGTTGCCTGCCACTTGAGCCACCTCCTTCCTCTAATTCAATTGTGCCCCCTGAGGATTCAATGTCAAGTGCCTCATGGAGGAAATGAGAACAAAATTCAATGCCCAAAAAATTCTAAACGAAAGTTCATTTTTTTGTTGACATTATCCTTCGTCCTAAATATAATAACTGTTATACAAGCAACGGCGCTTGAAGACAGTAGTCTTCGAGCGCCTTTTTTTTGCTTGCAACTGAAAATATAAGGAGTTGTGTATTATGTGCAGAGTACCGGAATTGTTTGGGAGCATGGTCTTCAATGACACAGTAATGAAGGAGAGGCTTACCAAGGACACCTACGTATCGCTCAAGAAGACAGTACAGGACGGAAAGACGCTGGACCTTACAGTAGCAAACTCAGTAGCTGCAGCAATGAAGGACTGGGCGGTAGAAAAGGGAGTCACCCATTTCACCCACTGGTTCCAGCCAATGACAGGAATAACAGCAGAGAAGCATGACAGCTTCATAACTCCGGTCGATGGCGGAAAGGTCATGATGGAGTTCTCAGGCAAGGAGCTCATCAAGGGCGAGCCTGATGCATCATCTTTCCCTTCAGGCGGACTCAGGGCAACCTTTGAAGCAAGGGGCTATACCGCATGGGACCCTACATCATTCGCATTCATCAAGGACAATGTCCTTTGCATACCATCAGTCTTCTGCTCATATACAGGCGAAGTGCTTGACAAGAAGACACCTCTCCTCAGGTCCATGGAAGTCATGAACACTCAGGCGCTGAGGATACTGAAGCTCTTCGGAGACATGGAGTCCACGAGGGTAATAACTACGGTGGGACCTGAGCAGGAATACTTCCTTGTCGACAAGTCTCTCTTTGAAAAGAGGAAGGACCTCAAGTATACAGGAAGGACACTCTTCGGAGCGAAGCCTCCAAAGGGCCAGGAGCTCGAGGACCATTACTTCGGATCCATCAAGCCAAGAGTCGCAGCCTTCATGGAGGACCTTGACAAGGAGCTCTGGAAGCTTGGAATACTTGCCAAGACAGAGCACAACGAGGTTGCGCCGGCGCAGCACGAGCTTGCCCCAATATTCACAGACACAAACCTCGCAAGCGACCACAACCAGCTTACAATGGACACGATGAAGAAGGTCGCCCTCCAGCACGGACTCGTCTGCCTGCTTCATGAGAAGCCATTCGCAGGAGTCAACGGCTCAGGAAAGCACAACAACTGGTCGATATCGACAAACACAGGCAAGAACCTTCTTGACCCCGGCCATACACCTCACCAGAATGCACAGTTCCTCCTGTTCCTATCGGCTGTCATCAAAGCCGTAGACGAATATCAGGACCTTCTGAGAGTATCCATAGCATCGGCGGCAAACGACCACAGGCTTGGAGCCAACGAGGCACCACCAGCCATAGTATCGATATTCCTTGGTGATGAGCTTACTGCGATAATGGATGCCATAGATTCAGGCGACCTCTACAAGCACAGGGAAAGGACGGAGATGACAGTCGGAGTTGACGTGCTCCCGTCATTCCCGAAGGATACCACCGACAGGAACAGGACATCACCTTTCGCCTTCACAGGCAACAAGTTCGAGTTCAGGATGCTCGGTTCGTCACAGTCGATCTCTGGACCGAACATAATACTCAACACCATAGTTGCCGAGGAGCTCAGGCAGTTCGCGGATATCCTCGAGTCTGCACCAAATTTCACAGAGGCAATGGATGCCATTGTCAAGAAGACCATAAGGGACCACAAGAGGATCATATTCAACGGAAACGGATATGAGGAAGCCTGGGTC
>DIXH01000065.1:0-11483 GCA_002428605.1 Clostridiaceae bacterium UBA6085 | reverse complement strand
GCTATCGCAGTCAGGACCCTTATACCGGACATGGCATGCGAAAGCCAGCTCAACATGATATCAGAGCTTTCAGCGCTCACAGACAGCGTATACGCAAGGACCAACGCCCTTGAGAGCGCCCTTGATTCGGCAAAGGACTGCAAGGATGCGGCAGATTGCGCATTCTACTTCAGGGAGAACGTATTCCCTGCCATGGTAAGCCTCAGGGAGGCAGCCGACGAAATAGAGATACTCGCCGGAGAGAAATACTGGCCATACCCGACCTACGGGGCACTGCTGTTCAGCGTATAGCGCTTGAGCATATAACACACAATTTGGAGCGGTTCCTCCTACCCCAAAGGGAAGGAGCCGCTCCCTCCTTTTTTCATTCCTTTTCCTTCCCTCTATGATATGCATGTTGTATACTTAGAATTATGAAAGAAAGGGGTGATAAGATGTCAAATGCCAAACTTCTAGTGATATCAGTAGTCTGCCTTATTATTGGGTGGATCCTCATACAGGCTGCTCCGGCACTGGTACCGGTTGTCATCGCAGTAGTCACCGCATACCTTTTGAATCCGCTGGTGGACGCTCTGGAGAAGAAGCTAAAGGGAAAAAGGAAGCTCGCCATAGGACTGGTCCTGGTATCCTTCCTCCTGGTACTTGCGCTGGTGATCAACCTTATATTGCCACCAGTCATACAAGAGGCTTCAGAGTTCGTATCGGAATATGAGACCATAAGCGCAAACCTTGGCAATTCAATCTCCGGTGCCCTTGAATTCCTGGAAAACAGCGGGATCCCCGAGTCAGTGCTTGCTGAGGTACAGAATGTGCTTGCTTCCCTGCTTTCCTGGCTTGGCGCCCAGATAGCCTCAGGGATATCCAAGGCACTCGGCTTCATATTCGGTATAGTTGACATGGTGCTCATCATAATCATGGCGGTATATTTCCTGTCTTCAGGAAAATCCATGGTAAAGAACATCTATGACTCAGCTCCCGTGTGGCTGAAACCTACCCTCAAGAACCTCAGGACCGAGACCCATTCTGTAATATGGAGTTATGCTAAGACTCAGCTCATCATCGCTGTGGTAGTAGGACTGGTGTCCACCATAGCTTTCATGGTAATCGGAGTAAGGTTCTCAGGACTTCTCGGACTTCTGTCTGGAGTACTTAACTTCATACCGCTTTTCGGGTCTCTCATAGCAGGAGCCTTCGCGACAATAGTCGCCCTCGTTACAGGAGGACTCACCCAGGCGATAGTAACGCTAGCCGCTGTCCTTGTGATTCAGCAGGTAGAAGGCAACTTCATCACTCCGAAGCTTCAGGGAAAATCAACCGGACTGCACCCGGTATTCATCATGATAATAATCCTCGTCTCAAACCACATGTGGGGAGTCACGGGAATGTTCATCGCAGTTCCTCTTTTCGGCCTTGCAAGGCTCCTGTTCAAGGAAACTGCAGCCCTTATCGGGCAAATGAAATAGGATTCAAAACCATGCAAAGAGCCGCAGCACATCCATTTAACAATGGAGGCTGCGGCTCTTTTTCATGAAATTTCAGGATCTAGCATGCCATCCTCAACCCTGATTATCCTTTTTGCCCTTGCTGCAATCCCGGGGTCATGGGTGATCATCACGATGGTCTTGCCTTCGCTATTGAGTTCCAAGAAGAAATCGAGTATTTCCTCACCAGTCTTCTTGTCAAGTGCACCGGTCGGTTCATCTGCAAGTATTAGGGGACAGCTTCCCACAAGGGCCCTCGCTATAGCCACCCTCTGCTGCTGTCCTCCTGACAGCTGGTTCGGCCGGTGATGCTGCCTGTTGCCCAGCCCTACCTTATCCAGTGTCGTTACAGCAGCCTTCTTCGCATCCCTGTAGCTCATGCCCCGGTGGAGAAGCGGCAGCGCCACNNTCCGGCTGGTCATGGGCGCTTGTCCCGTCAATGTAGTATGTCCCGCTGTCAGGCTTATCTATGAGGCCTATGATATTCATCAGTGTAGTCTTTCCTGAGCCTGAGGGTCCAAGTATTGCAATGAATTCTCCTGGATACACTGTCAGTGAGACATCCTTAAGTGCGAATACCCGGTTCTCTCCCTTTCCGTAGGTCTTGCTTACATGGCTCATGTCGATTATTGGTTCCATACGAATACCTCCACATCAGTTCCTTGGCGGCTGGACGATTATCTTCTCAATGTCTGTCGTATTCTCGTAGTAGAATATCTTCAGCGTAGAGCCCTTGGTGAGCTCCTTGAGCGATACCTCCTCCTCAACAGGTCCGGTTCCTGTACTTGTACCTGTTTCACCAGTTCCGGACTGAGGTACCCGTTTCACCATGAGGGTACCCACCGGGATCAGTAATGTCTTCTCTTCCCCTGTATATTCCCTTACCACATCAGCTCCGCCGTTTCCCCTCTTCATCCCGGTTCCCGGTGTTGCTTCCTCAGTTCCTGTCTGGTTCTCGATAAGAAGCAGAGTGACCTCGTTGCCTGCTATATCCTTGATCTCCCCGAACAATCCCGGCAAACCGGTGTTTCCAAGTCCCAGCATCTCACCTGTAGTTGTCTCGGCTGCAGTTGGTGCTAAGGCTTCAGTCGCTGCAGCCGGAGCCCCACTCCCCGAACAGGCTGTAGCGGTCATGGCAAACACAAGCAATGCCGGCACAATTAGTTTCAATTTCATGATGACAGATCCTCCTTACTTTTTGTTTTTTCTATTCATAGTTCAGTGCATCTATTGGCTCGAGTCCGGAGGCTTTCGCCGCAGGGTAGAACCCGAAGAAGATTCCGGTTATCACTGAAAATCCAATGCCCAGCAGTATGCCGTCAATCGACGCCTCAAAGGAAAGGTCTGTCATTGACAGCAGTGACGGTGCCGCAAGGCTTAATAAAGCTCCAAGCATGCCTCCGAATACGCTGATCATGGCAGCCTCAAGAAGGAATTCGACCATTATGGTCCTCCTTGATGCCCCGATGCTCTTAAGTATTCCGATCTCCCTGGTCCTCTCCTTCACGGCTACCAGAAGCACGTTCATTATTCCTATGCCGCTTACCACAAGGACTATCACGGCAACCGCAAGCAGAAGTGATGACAGAGTCTTCGCTGTGGCCTGGGCGGACTCAAGGACGTTGCCCGCATCAGTCACTGTATAAGCCTCACTGGTCCCTATGGTCTCAACTATATATTCCTTGATTTCGACGATGGCTGCATCCACACTGTTGATGTCTTCAGCCAGGGCTATGAAGCTGACCTGATTGGCGCTTGAGGAAGCGTTCCTGCTTGTAGTACCCGATGTGTACTTCACAGCTACATCATAGGGAATGAAAGCCATGTCATCCACCGAACCTGAATCAGCCTGCGAGGTGGCTGTTACTCCTCCTGATCCGCCTACCCTCTCGAGTACGCCTATGACCTCGAAAGATGCCCCCTTGATCAGGACAGTATCCCCTACCGCTCCTTCCAGGTCACCGTCAAAGAGGTCACCTGCAATGTTGTTTCCAAGCACCACATATCTTGATCTCATCTGTGAGTCCTCATTGGTCAACATGACTCCGTTAAGTACTCTAAGCCTGGTTATCTCTGCATATTCCTCGGTAATCCCCTGTATCGTTATTGAGCTGGATATCCCATTGGCTGCTATATCTGCTACAACCCTTGTGGCCACACCAACGCTCCTGACGTTGGAAAGGACCTCCGGCATCATGAGAGCGTCTTCTTTGGACAGTATTGCAGTCGTTGCGGATGTCTGTCCCATCCCCCTTGCCCTGGCAATTGTGATGCTTTCAACCGAAAGTCTGCTGTATTGCTCTGAAACGGCAGTCTCGCCAGCCTTTCCTATGCCAACCACAAGTATTATCGTAATGGTTCCGATTATTATTCCAAGGGATGTCAGGAACACCCTGAACTTATTGGACGAGATGCTGAGAATTACAGACCTCAAGATCTCAAGCGGCCTCATTTGACTATACCGCTGGTAACAACTGTCTCCCCGGCATCAAGCCCTTCAACCACTTCACTCTGCGACCCGTTCGTGAGCCCTGCAGTGATCGGTCGCTTTTCTATGGTGCCATCTGCCTTTTTGACCTGCACAAACTGTTTTCCTTCCTCAATGAATATTGCCTTGTTCGATATGAGAAGCACATTTGTCTTCTCCTTCTTTATGAAGGTCACGAATGCGCTCATGCCGTCAAATATCCTTTCATCAGGTTTGTCCAGGACTGCCGTAACCGTATATGAGACAATACCGCTATTGTCGATTTTGGGGACTGCACCTAATGCACTTACTTTTCCCTCAAGCCCAATTAGGCCCAGTGCTTCGATATTCGCCTTTATAGCCTGTCCTGCCTCAAGGCCTGAGATATCCCCCTCATTGATGCTCGCTGTAATGCTTATTGCCGAGGTATCAGTTATGGTTATGAAGGATGAAGCCGAGCTTGTACCTGATGAATCGCCTGTCCTTCCGCTTACGAAATCTCCAACCTTGCCATTGACCTGGACAACCTTTCCCGATATGGGAGCATAAAGCCTTGCCTTCTCAAGGTTTGCATTGGCATCATCAAGCTTTGCCTGCGCTGTGCTTACTCCGTATTCCGCATTGGTAATTGAAAGCGAGGATGCTGCAATGCTGTCATACTTTAGCTTCTGCAAGTCATAGCTCTCCTTGGCGGATGCCTTGTCAACAAGATATTTGGCATATGCGTTGTCGTAGGCCTTTTGGGCGGATACCAATGAGGATTCAGCTGAAAGCCTTGCATTCTCCGCAGTTTCAACGAGCTTTTCAGCCTCTGCCAGATCAGGCCCTGAGATCCCAGCTGCAACAGCTTCGCCATAAGCTATAGTGGCATTCTGATGCTCAGCCGTCTTTTCATCAAGCCTTACCTGTGCCGCATCAAGAGCTTCCTTCAGCTCCGCATCATCGAATGGAGCCTGGTATTTCGAATAAAGTGAATCCAGCTTTATCTTCTCAGATGACAGCGAGTATTTCCTGCTGCTCACGGCATCATTGTACGTTGCCCTGGCCTTGTCAAGGTCCCTCTTGGCACTTTCAACAGCCTCCTTAAGGTCAGCTTCGTCAATCACAGCAAGGAGCTCCCCTGCCTGTACAACCTGACCTACGGCTGCCTTTACCTCTATGAGCTTCCCGGAGATCTCGAAGCTGAGATTGGCTGAGGACATGGCAACCCTACCGTCAGCGTATGAACCGACTACCAGGTTGCCCAGCTTGACCTCCTGTGTACTTATTTTCGCGGCTGCAGCAACGTCATCGGGCTTTGTACATCCTGATAATGCGAACATAGCCGCAGCTGCGGCAATCAGCACAAGCACGATCCTTTTTGGTTTTTTCTTTCTCAAAGCTATAATTTCCATATCATGACCACCCTCCAGAAACTTTTATGACCTTTGTTATCATTCTATTGAATATCCTGATCCTTTGTGTGGGATTTCTGTGGCAATAACGCAACTTGCTTCAATGCAATTGCATATTGCTGCAAGAACTGACCCTTCTTTAGGGTCTCTTCACGTTTTCAGCCTGGTTCACGCCGTGCTGCTCATTGACATTATCCTTCCATCGATAAAACTCAGAAAAATTATATTTATTGATTATCGATAAATTTGTGGTATCCTATATTTAGAAATCATACGTTGTCATCCATGGTCACGATCGGCCTAAATTGTATCAAGCGAGGTGCTTAACTTGAAAAAATATTCAACTCTATTCCTCAAGGCAGCGGTTGTACTGATGAGCGTTCCTGTACTTGCCCTATGTATTTTCTGGCTGCCTTCATCAGCAGACTATTTCCATATACCGGTGCTCACGGGTCTGTATCTTACAGCCATCTTCTACTTCCTCGCCCTCTACCAGACGATGAAGCTGCTGGGCTATATCGACAAAAACATGGCATTTTCTGACCTGTCAGTTACTGCCCTAAGGAACATAAAACATTTCGCAGCAGCGATCAGCGTCACATACACACTGATGCTTCCCCTGATCTATCCGATAGCTGACGCTGACGATGCTCCGGGAGTCCTTGCCATAGCGATAATATTCGTATTCGCTTCGGCTGCTGTTGCAGTCTTTTCAGCGGTACTCCAAAGGCTTCTTCGGGATGCCATAGATATCAAGTCAGAAAATGACCTGACGGTTTGAGGTGAGATTAAATGGCGATAATAATAAACATAGATGTCATGCTTGCAAAAAGGAAGATGAGCGTCACAGAGCTTACTGAGAAGGTCGGGATAACAATGTCCAACCTCTCCATACTCAAGAACGGCAAGGCCAGGGCAATAAGGTTCTCAACCCTTGAAGCCATATGCAAGGCCCTTGACTGTCAGCCGGGAGACATCCTGGAATACAGGGAGTGAACCTGAATATTGTTCACACAATCGCAATCGCTTTGTTATACTGATGTGCAAATGAGATGATACATTATAGGTGAGAAAACAAAGAAGGTGTGATTATGGTAAGGAATAGATATAAGTTGATTCCAGTTCTCACGCTGATGCTGATTTTCACAGCAGCGTGTACGGATATACAAGACCCGAATCCTACTGATGGGACTCAAGCAGTTACAGTACCCTCAGTCACATCCCCGTCTGTGACAGAACCATCAAAAGCTCCTCCTGTTCTGGAACCACTTGAGAATCCAGGAGAGAACACCTATGATGATATGGACACTGAAGGCTCCGTCACAACCATATCCAGGTATTTCGACCTGGACAGCGATGGAACAAAAGAAAAGATAACCTTAATTGCACGGGATACCAGACCCGATGCAGAAAGCTCGGAGGTTGTCATATACTCCGAATTTGAGCTTGAAGTCAATGGCTTCAGGTCAGGCATGAAATCAGACGGCATGGCTATAGACCTGTTCGAGCCCCGCTTCAACATAACCGACATTGATGACAGCGACTACTACAGGGAGATCGCAGTAAGCTGGTACGGGGAAGACGTTTATTCAGGTACCGTCTTCTACAGGTATGACGGCAACAGCCTCACCGAGCTCGGAAAAGTCGGAGGCTTCTTCGGAAAATGGTTCATAGGCGGAGAGATCGATGACGGTGCAGTGAAGGTAGACGGCAGCGGAACAGTCAGGACAATATCTCTCAGCGGTATCCTTATGCCCTGGTACTTCGACGATGAGTACTCAATTGACTCAGGAAAGCTATTACGCGTTGAAAAGGACCTTTACCCTCTCGATCACAATGTCACGGTACTTAATGACCTGACCCTCAGGAGATCAAGAACTGACAGTTCGGACGGGATCACCTTGAAGGCAGGTGAATCAGCTGTGATCACAGGCTCAGACAACAAGGAATGGTTCTCAGTGAAGAGCAGCTCTGGTGAGACCGGATGGTTTGCTGTCGATGACTACCATATGATCAGAGGGACTGGCCTTCCGGCTGAGGATTACTTCGATGGCCTCATCAATGCAGGTTAGGACAGAAATATGTTATTATAGGATAGAGATGATCAATGTATGTAATTCAGCTAATGCTGCAAGGAGGGTAATATGGAAAAGGATGAGCAAAGGATCATATCACAGGCAATACTCAACGAGGTGGAAGGCAATGAATTCTACAGGATGGCCGCAAATGCAACAAGGTCAGAGGAGACCAAAGAGACGTTCCTGAGGCTTGCTGCTGAGGAGCTCAGCCATGTCAAGTACCTGACTGAACTCAGGAAGAAGCTTGGAGAAGGTCTTGACCCTACCATAGATGAGATCATGGACCTTGGACCGGTACCGTCACCAGAGATCTACAAATGGGGTAAAGTTACAGTTGAAGACTCTTCGCTTGCACTTTCCGCCCTGAGCATTGGAATCAAGCTTGAAAAGGACTCCGTTGACTTCTACAGGGAAGCCAAGGAGAATTCTGTATCAAAGGCCGGAAAGGACATATTCGACAAGCTTGTGGAATGGGAGACCGTACACCTTAATATCCTGGAGCTCCAGCACAAGGCTGTCCAGACCTTCTGGTGGGCAGACCAGGGATTCGCACCATATTAGAATATAAAATGACAAGGCGGCTCGATGAGCCGCCTTCGGTTTTGCTGGCATATTAAAAATCGATCGACCCTTTTAATGCGATTGGCATGGTTCTAGTTGCCTGAATAATCATTTAAGGCCAGTCATCTGTCTGCTTATCTCATATATCTCCTTACCCTTTTCACGGTCCATGGCATGTTTTGCAGGTACCTCTTCAACCGTAAGGTGAAAGAACCTGCCGCTGACATCTTGCATGGCCGGGTCGGCAGCAAGGTAATATATCGATTCACCGGACACCTTAGGGTCGCTGAGGAATGGCCTTATGAAGTGCCTGTTGAAGAACCGGTAGAGCCAGCCGTTGCCCATTCCTATATTTGTCTTCACATCCCCTGGATGCATTGCATTTATGGTTACTCCCGTATCCTTCAGCTCATCGTTTAGCTCCCAGATCGTCATGAGCTGCGCTGTCTTGGATGCGCCGTATCCGCGTAGTCCGGTATATTTTCTTCTCTTCCAGTCCAAGTCACCTATATCCAGGCCGTTGAAACGATGCCCTTCGGAATTCACCTGCAGGATCCTTGATGGAGCACTCTCCTTTATACGTTCAAGGAGAAGGCTTGTAAGAAGGAAGGATGCCAGATGGTTTACGCAGAATACAGTCTCAAAGCCTTCCCGGGTATGTGTCGCCTTTGTGGAATGCATACCCGCGCAGTTTATGAGGACATCGATCCTTGGATAGGTCTTGAGTATCCTGTCCGCTGCCCTTCTTACGGTTTCAATGTCAGAAAAGTCAGAAACTATGGCATCAGCTTGAACGCCATACTCAGACTGAAGCTTGAGCTGGAGCCCGTTGAGCTTACCGGCATTCCGTCCGACCATGACCAGATGTGCTTTCCCCTGTGCCAGCTGTTTTACTGCCTCCAGTCCTACACCCGATGTGGCACCGGTAATGACAACAACCTTCCCCTCCATCATTGCAGAGCTCTTCTTCTGTGGCAGCTTCCTGTTTTTCATGAACATCAGTTCATCAGGCAATTCAAAACGCATAATAGAGCCCTCCTATCCAAATTTCCTCGCAAGGAACCTACGGTACATCTTGTTGAAGCGTGGAATGTTGTTGAAGATGTCTCCCCACATATCGTAGTAGTCACGCTGCTCCGCAATAAGACCTTTGCCGTTTATCGTCAGCCTCGTGCTCCCGTATAGAGGGGTGCTCGGGTACTTCTTGAACGACATGGTCATCACCCATTCGATCATTATTATGTTTTCACTTTTTATAACATTCTTAAGCTCCATGCAGAGGCTTTCGCAGCGGTCTGTAAGCCTCTGGCACATTGCCTTGAATTCTTCCTTGCCTTCCACCCTCTGTATTGAGTCCTGGAACACAATATTCTCGTCATAGTAAGGAAAAAGATGAGACCAGTCTGTCTTTCCCTGTGTATTGTAGGTTTTGGACCATAGCCGGTAGACTGAATCAACAGTAAGCGGCTCAAGTGAATTTGATTCCAGGTGATCCTTTTCAGGCTTTATTTCCATCAGGCTTCTCCCCTCCTGTTCTTCTTTTTCAGGTCCTTCTCCACAGCATCAGCTGCCAGCTTTCCTGTAAGGATCGCCACAGGTACCCCTGCAGGATTGAAGGCCCACTGTCCGGCCTGCTTTATCGAGCCGATTGGCGTGAGTACCGAACTGCTTACCTTTAGAAATCGGTATTCAGCTGGAAACGGATCGTTTGCAAAGGACCAGCCTGTGAGCGAGCCCTGGGTATTGTTCGTCTTGCCTTCTATGGTCAGGGGTGTCGTTACAACAGTCTTGACCACATGGTCTGAAAGGTCCGGGAAATAGCCGTCCAGTTCAGCGATGACCATCTCAGTGACCCTCCTTTTGAGGTTCTCATGGGAATCAAGGGCTGCTATATGCTTTGCCAGCTGGTAGTCAAAGAGCAGCGATACAATAAGCGCAGTCTCTCCCGGTGGCGACAGGGAAGGGTCCCTCAGTGACGGTATGGATATCTCAAATGTATTCTGCCTTACGAAGGCCCTTACCCAACCGTAGATCATGTCAAGGTCGTATGTGAATCTGCCCTGACTGTCCTTGAGGTCTGAAAGAGATATACCTGACAGCCCTTCAGGCGAAGGCGTATAGAACACATGGGGACCGCTTATATCCTTGTAGGACTCCGGGCTCTGGTCTGTAATGACATACACCGTGAGAACAGAGTCAGCGCCTTTCTTTGTACTTAGGAACTCCTGCTTTCTCATGACCTCATTCTTCAGCTGAGACTCAGGCCATCTTTCTGCGTCAAGGCACCTGTAAAGAAGATTTGAATCCGCTGCCCAGATCATCTGGTCATAGGAATACTCATTTCCTTCCTTCAGAGTGACCCTTCTCTTCTCTGCATCGATATGGACTACCTCCCGGCCGTTCAATATCACCCCGTGGTTCTCCAAAATAAGGCTCTCCAGCTTGTCCACGACTACCTGAGTCGACCCCTTCGGATACTGGTAGTCAAGGTAAAGTGAGAAATATGACATCGCGAAAAAGGTCGGCGTACTTTCAAAGAAGTGCTGCGTTATGATCTGCACCAGCGATTCATTCGAGGTGATCCTGCGCAGATGGTCATTGATCGGTTCAAGCAGCTTCATCGCCTTGCGGATGTTATACACGAACTTTACAGTCCATGGAAGGAGCGTCTTAAGCATATATTCGTAGTCATAGGGCTTTGACATGAACAGAGGATTCTCAATTCCGTAAAGCACATCCATGTATCCCATGACCTTCCTGATCTCCAGGAGGATGCTGTCGATTTCAGCCTTGTTTCCGGGGTAGGTCTCCTTCAATAGCTTCCCGTAATCGTCTATGCTTGACTTGTCCCTGAAATCAACAGACCTGTCCCCTATGGCGAGCCTTACAGGATTTGGAAGGAATTCAACCTCGATACCAAGCTGCTTCATCATGGGCGCGAAAATTCCGGAATCAATGATCCCCCTTGCCCCCTGGTCCACCTGATGGCCGTCGATCATGAACGAACCCAGCAGGCCGCCGTTCTTCTGATGCTTCTCTATAAGAAGCACCTTGTATCCGCTTTTGGTCAGGTATGCAGCTGATGTGAGCCCGGCCATGCCGGCTCCAACAATTATGACATCAAAGTGATTTTCGCCCAATGTTACCACCTCATCTGGAATGTCAAAGCATAAGCTTTTTTATGAGTTCTCTATATCTGTTTTAAGTTTTCCTGGTTGTGAAATATCTTGTGCTTAGCCTTAAGCTATGCTATTTACTTAATTATAGATGATATGTGATTAATTGTCATTGATGCCTGTATATGGCGATTTCAAACTTTTTATCCATATTATCCTTCTGGCCAGAAATTATTCAAAAAAAAGGAATCACCACCACCGGTAGAACCGGTGGTTTGCTCAGCCCTAGAAGGGCATGGTACTAGTTGTGTCTTAAGACACATTGAATAGTTCGCCAACCGCATTGTTACTACGGGCAGCCCCTAAAAGGGGCTAGTCTTTTTTGC
>DIXH01000066.1:39492-109232 GCA_002428605.1 Clostridiaceae bacterium UBA6085 | reverse complement strand
TTGGCGCTATTTTGCAACAGCACCTCTTAAGTCAGCATATCATTTATCCTGTTATAGGCCTCTTGCTTCCTTTACCTTTGCAACGAAAGCCTTTGCTGCAGCTGCCATCTCTTCGCTGGTTCCCTTTGTAAGGTTGCCACCGACTCCGACGGACATGCAGCCGTTCTTTATCCACTGGCCTACATTGTCAAGGTCAACTCCGCCTGTAGGCATGAGCACTGCCTGAGGAAGGGGTCCCTTGATCGCTGATATGAATGAAGGTCCGAAGGCGCTTCCCGGGAATACCTTTATTACATCTGTTCCGGCTTCCATTGCCTTCACCATTTCAGTGAGGGTCATGCATCCGGCCATGTATGGTATCTGATACCTGTTGCAGAGCTTTGCTGTTTCAGCGTCGAAGCTTGGTCCTACTACGAATTTTGCGCCGGCGAGTATTGCTATCCTTGCCGTCTCACTGTCAAGTACGGTTCCTGCACCTACTATGAGCTTGTCCCCGAATTCCTCGGTAAGCAGTTCGATGACTCTGGTTGCGCCTGGAACAGTATAGGTTATCTCTATTCCTGTCACTCCGCCTTCCATGCATGCAAGAGCGATCTTCTTGGCCTCTTCGGCGTTCTTTGCCCTTACGACTGCGATCACTCCCGTAGCCTCAAGCTTTGACAGAACTTCATATTTTCTCATTTGCTTCCTCCTTGTGCTGAGCACAGCTTGTTAAGAATCTGACAAGTTTTTGTTCCACCCTTATTATATAACATCAGAGGTCAAATTCAATGGATTTTCATGAAAATAAACGGTTTTTATTTTTATTATTGAAAAATAAAAAGAAAATATTTTTCAATGTAAACGATTTATAAACAAGCGAAGTATGGATTTGCCACTTTCATTGATGTACAATGTTCTTGACTAATGAAGAAAACGAGTAACCAAAAGGAGAGAAACGGATGAGCGTAAAGATAGCGGTTGTAAATTCAAGCAGCTTCGGCAAGGTGTTTCCTGAGCATATGGACAGGCTTAAGGCATTGGGACAGGTAGACAGGTTCGACGTGCCAAAGGATATGGGCGGCAAGGAGCTTGCTGACAAGCTGATGGGATATTCGTGCATCATAGCCAGTGTTACTGCACTTTACAACAGGGAATTCTTCGCACACAAGGATGAGACTCTCATAATCACGAGACATGGAATTGGCTACAACAACATCGATGTGCCGGCAGCTACTGAAAAGAACTGCTTCATAACTAAGGTCGAGGCACTCGTGGAAAGAGAGGCGGTAGCTGAGAACGCCATAGCGCTTCTAATGGCTGCGATAAGACAGGTGGTACCGGCATCGCTTAAGGCAAAGGAAGGCAAGTGGGCTGAGAGAGCCAGGTTCATGGGCATAGAGATAAAGGGCAAGACCGCAGCTGTAGTAGGTTTCGGCAACATCGGTTCAAGGGTAGGAGAGATACTTAAGAACGGATTCAACGCGGATCTCATAGCATATGACCCGTACCTTACCCCGGAAGAGATAAGGGCAAGGGGGGCTGAGCCTGCAACATTGGATGAAGTCCTTGAAAAGGCTGACATAATATCCTTCAACGCATTCGTTGACGACAAGAGCTACCACCTCATAAAGGATGCGGAGTTCGCAAAGATGAAGAAGGGCGTATTCATAGTAAACACAGCAAGAGGCGAGCTCATTGACCAGGACAGCCTGATGAGGGCATTGGACGCAGGCATCGTCGCCGGAGTTGGAATGGATGTTGTCGAGGGCGAACCTATAGATGAGAACCATCCTCTCCTTAAGTACGGCAACGTAGTCATAACCCCCCATACATCCGCATACACCTATGAGTGTCTGTATGGAATGGGAGAGAAGGTTGTTGGAGACGTTGAGAAGGTATTGAGAGGCGAGAATCCTGACACTGTAATCAACAAGGAATTGCTCAAGTAAGCGCTTAGGGAGGTAACCATGAAAGATATCGGTATCCTTGGACTTGGAGTAATGGGCAGAAACCTTGCGCTCAACATCGCGCACAGGGGATTCGGAGTATCCGTATACAACTACACTCCGAATGAAACAGAGGAATTTGTAGCGAAGCATATGCAGGGTGAAGACATATCTGCATTCTATGATGTCGAGTCCTTCGTCAAGTCACTAAAGTCACCAAGGAAGATATTCCTGATGATAATGGCTGGAAAGCCTGTGGACAACATGATAGAGGTGCTGATCCCGCTGCTTGACAGGGGAGACCTCATAATAGACGGAGGAAACACCTACTATTTCGATACTGACAGAAGGTTGAGATATCTCGAAGAGAGGGGTCTCCTATACCTTGGTGTGGGAGTGTCCGGAGGAGAGTCAGGAGCCCTTAACGGTCCCTCGCTGATGCCCGGAGGCTCAAGGGAAGCGTATGCCTTAGTCGAAGATATACTCACTTCGATGGCGGCGAAGACTGAAGCTGGCCCTTGCTGCACGTACGTCGGTAACGGCTCTGCCGGACATTTCGTGAAGATGCTCCATAACGGCATAGAGTACGGCATGATGCAGTCAATGTCAGAAGTGTATGACATTCTGAGGAATGTACTGAAGCTTTCAGCTGATGAAATAGGGGATGTGTTCGAAAAATGGAACGAGGGGGACCTCAATTCATATCTCATGGAGATCTCGTACAAGATCATGAGGAAGAAGGATGATGAAACAGGGAAGCCTCTTGTAGACCTCATCCTGGACAAGGCCGGACAGAAGGGGACGGGAAAATGGACAGCAGAAGCGTCCCTTGACCTTGGAGTTCCTGCGCCATCGCTTAGCGTGGCGGTTTACGGAAGAGTGATGTCATTTTTCAAGGATGAGAGGCAGCGCCTGTCAGAGCTTGTGAAGAAGGAGCCTGCTGATGCGGCCGTTGACAAGGATTCGTTGATAAATGACCTTGAGAATTCTCTGCTTTTCTCCAATTTTGTAATGTACTCACAGGGAATATGGCTGATGAACGAAGCTTCGAAGGTTTATGGCTTTGACATTGACACTGCAGAGGTGCTTAAGATATGGAAGGGTGGATGCATAATCCGTGCCAGGATGCTTGACCTCCTGATCGACATAGTCAGGGAGGACAGGAAGAACATCAATCTTCTCGGAAGCGAAAAGGCGCTGTCATTCCTCAGGGACAGGCTTCCTTCCATGAGGAGGGTCACCATGGCTGCAAGGGACCATTATGTACCGGCCCTTGTACACAACACCGCTCTCGACTATATCTTCAGCATGATCGAAGCGGACCTTCCGGCGAACCTTACTCAGGCGCAGAGAGATTTCTTTGGGGCGCATACATATTCGAGAACCGACAAGGAAGGCATATTCCATACGAAATGGGAATGATCTTAAAGCGCGCTGTTCGACAGAATTATTTTAATGTGATTAAAGTAATTGCGAGAGGTCGGATGGGGAATGGAAATGATTCCCGGATGGTAAAAATAGTACGGAAAATTACTTCAAACATGAAAAGTTTGCCAAAATTTGTTAATCCAAATGCTGACTGATGACGAAATGCGTTGGGAGGCAAGGGTTATGCGGCTTAGCTCGCAAACCCTTAAAGTATTGACAAACAGGTGAAATCACATTAAAATAGGTAACGACTGAAGTCGATGTCATACCAGGTTGCCCCAGTTGATACTACAATTCACGAGGTTATTCCAGGACGGCTGATTATAGGCATATTGAAATCGTTGTTAAATTTTATTCAAATATTGGAAGGCTTTTTCATTAAGGTCATCAGGAAAGAGTGTAAAATTCCCTGTAAATTTCAGATATTGGATGAACGACAGCAGGATTCATATTGATGATATTAGCATTTAAGGCGATTTAAGCATTGGACCGTCAGGATAATGAAGGAACGTATACGCTCCGTTGTGAAGGAAATTATTTTCAAAGGTATCAGGGTACGGCACCGAACAATCAGAGTTTCTATCATAAATAATAAAAGGGGGAAAAAGAAGAATGGCACAAAGTCTAACCGCTGGACAAGCACTGATCATTTCTTTGTGGGTCGCTTTGGTCGAATCCAGAGCACTCGGGTATGCAACACTCAACCTCAGATTCTCGCCTATGATGACAGGTCTCGTCGTAGGAATAGTAATGGGAGATGTTGCTACAGCAATGGCCATCACCGCTTCAATACAGCTCATATACATGGGCATGATCGCACCAGGAGGAGCAATGCCTGCTGAGCCGGCAGTAGCTACAGCGATAGCAGTTCCTGTCGCAATCATGTCAAACCTTCAGCCGACTGAGGCTATCGCGATCGCGGTACCTGTAGGTCTGCTCGGAAGCTACCTGTATTCATTCAGGTTCTTCATAAACACATTCATCATAAGGCTTACTGACAAATATGCAGAGGCTACAAACGACAAGGGACTTTTCGCATCCATTATACTTCTGCCAACTCTTGTAAGCTTCGCACTCTTCGTACCTGCACTGTTCGTAGCTCTTTATTATGGAGCACCGGTAATAGCTGACTTCACTGAGACACTCTCAGGAGGAAGGATATTCCACATACTGAACGTCGTAGGCGGCGGACTCGCAGCTCTCGGTATTGCGCTCATCATTAAGGTAATAGGAAAGACAGAATACCTTGTATTCTTCCTTCTTGCTTACTTCATGACAGTAATGCTCAAGCCGCTGGGAATCAACACGGTAACCTACGCGATAGTAGGAGCCATAGTAGCAGTAATATATGCACAGCTTGCACACAAAGCTGAAGCTTAACAAGGAGGTAGGAAAAAATGAGTGAGAATGCAATCAAGAATACAAGCAATGCTCCTGAGTCACTGACCACTGCCGACCTTGGAAAGGCCTGGTTCAGATGGTGGTACGCTAATGAGATACCACATAGCTATGACCGTATGATAGCTCCTTCGCTTCTCTGGGCGCTTACACCATCCCTCAAGAAGCTCTATAAGGACAAGGAACAGCTTAGCGAAGCATACATGAGACATACTCAGTTCTACAACACCCAGGCAGTATGGGGAGGCGGAACTATCCTCGGAATCACTTTGTCACTTGAGGAGGCAAGAGCTAAGGCACTTGCAGCAGGAGACGAGGAGAATGCAGTCAGCGAAGAAGTAATTGAAAATACAAAGATCGGTCTTATGGGACCACTTGCCGGAATAGGCGATGCGATAGACTCAGGTACTGTTCAGTACATACTTATCGCAATAGCTCTTCCGTGGGCACAGGAAGGAAGCGCTTTGGGAGCATTGTTCCCATGGGTTGGCTTCGTAGCCCTCACATACATCTACGGCTTCTATTTCACAAAGCTTGGACACAGCCTCGGCCGTGCGGCAGCTTCTGAGATAGTCGGAGGAAAGTCCATAAGGAAGATCCTCGATACTCTTTCAATACTTGGTCTGTTCATGATGGGAGTTCTTGCAGCTTCATACGTCAAGGTATCAACAGGCTTCAAGTGGACGATCTCCGGCAAGGAGTTCATACTCCAGGAGATCCTCGATAAAATACTTCCAGGCCTTCTTCCTTTCATCACAGTTCTTGGAGTATACATATACTTCACAAAGAAGGGACTCAAGGTAACCCAGGCTATGGTAGGTCTCTCAGTAATACTGGGTGTGCTTGCAGCCATAGGACTTCTGTAATAAAATTGAGCTGAGGAGGATATTTCCTTCGGATCTCTGAAATGACCTGATTGTCTCTCATCTTTGGTTTGAATCAAACAAACGGATTGGATCAAAGGTGGGAGACTTCAATTTAAATCATTAATAAACGTCCCTGAAACAAATGCCTTCGGGCGCAATAACATATGAGGTGAAAAATGAGCAACAAAGCATTATTGGTTATAACTCACGGCAATTTCGGTATAGAACTTGTAAAGAGCGTCGAGATGATCATGGGAGAACAGGAGGATGTCAACGCACTGGGACTCAATCCTGGAGAAAGCGTGGAGGACCTGAGGGAATCTGCTGACAGGATCGTGGAAGCAAACAAGGAAGCCGGCAAAGAAACCATAATCCTTGTTGACATACTGGGTGGAAGCCCTTCGAACGTTGCCCTGTATCTATTCAAGAAACACGGCATAAAGCTCGTTACCGGAGTTAACATGTACATGCTTATCGAGATGTTCTCACAGAAGGACTCAGTTGAAACAGCAGATGAACTTTGTGATATAATGATTGAAACAGCTACAGAGAACATCAAGAAATTCTAGATTCGAAACCAATTCAATTGACATAAAATTTTTGAAAGGATAGTGATCTCAATGGGAGAAATCGTACTTGTAAGAGTAGACGACAGGCTCATCCACGGTCAGGTAATGACAAAGTGGTCAAGAGGAATGAACACGAATGCGCTTTTCGTAGTTGACAATGCAACTGCTAAGGATCCGTTCATGAAGGACATCTATACAATGTCATCTTCAAGCTCAGGAATGACAATAAAGGTATTTTCTGAGGATGAGGTACTTGATTACTGGACAAAGACAGGCTTTGAGAAATTCAATGCGATACTGCTTTTCAAGACAATAGCAGCAGTTGATTCCGTTATTGAGAAGGGGCTTCCGGTCAAGAGGCTGAATCTTGGCGGAATTGCAAAGAAGGCGGATTCAAAATTCGTGATCCCTACAGTGGCTGTAAAGCCTGCTGATGTGGAACTTCTCAAGAAGCTCGATGAAAAGGGAGTGGACATATTCTTCCAGACGGTACCGGATACAAAGTCCGTTACATTCAAGGATGCTTTAAAGTCCCTGTAATATCAGACGTATATGCATGGGGAGACGAAGGTCTCCCTTGTTTTTTCGCTAAAATATGCCTGTGCATGGATACAAAAGAAGGAGAAGGTGCAAAATGAGTAAAAAAGTTCTGGTTACACCAAGGTCATTCGGAAAAACGAGCAGAGTGCCCTTTGAGATGCTTGAAAAGCTTGGCTATGAAGTCATAGTGAACAAGACAGGCAAGCAGCTGAGCGAGGACGAGCTGGTAGAGGCAGTCAGGGATATCGATGGCCTTATCGTCGGTCTTGACCCGGTCACTGACAGGGTTCTTAGAGCGGCCAAAAACCTAAAGGTAGTTTCCAAGTACGGAGTCGGAACAGACAATATCGACAAGGCTTCTGCCAGGGAGCTTGGGATCGCGGTCACATATACTCCGGGTGCAAACAACGAATCAGTTGCAGACTTCGCCTTTTCCCTTATGCTAGGCTCAGCCAGAAGCATCGGAAAGCTGGATGCTGTAGTCAGGAGCGGCAGATGGGAAAAGATCATAGGAACTGAAGTCTATGGAAAGACCATAGGAATCATAGGAACAGGAGCTATAGGCAAGGGTGTGGCGAAGAGGGCTACAGGCTTCGACATGAACGTTCTTGCCTTCGACATATATCCTGACCAGGCCTTTGCTGATAAAATCGGGATGAAGTATGTGGACAAGGAGACACTCCTCAGGGAAGCTGACTTCATATCACTCCACGTTCCGCTCACCAAGGAGATGCATCATTTCATAGGCAGGGAAGAGTTTGCCATAATGAAGAAGACAGCATTCATCATAAACACATCAAGAGGCGGGATAGTGAATGAAGCGGAGCTCTACGACGCTCTGAAGGACAAGGCGATAGCAGGTGCTGCCCTGGATGTGTTCGAGGTTGAGCCTCCGATTGGCAACAGGCTTCTTGAGCTGGACAACATTCTCCTTGCACCCCATTGCGGAGCATCGACCACTGATGCTACCGACAGGATGGGAGTTATGGCGGTAGAAGGGCTCGCAAGCATACTTGAAGGCCAGGAGCCTAAGTACCTTGCAAGGTAAGAGAAAGTCAGGAGGAACATATGGTACTAGACAGGGAAGCGCTGGACAGGGTAAGGCTTGTCGCGCTTGATATAGACGGAACACTCATCGATGATGGACACGAGGTCTCGGAAAGGACAGTCAGGGCGATCAAGGACCTGATGAGCAGAGGGAAGCATGTGGCTCTTGTCTCGGGAAGGACATGGAAAGCCGCTGACCATATCAGGCAAAAGCTCGGGGTCGAGATCCCGGTTGTCTGCTACAATGGCGCAAAGGTAGTCATACCTTCTGTAGACCAGGACTTCACGACTAAGATCCCGATCGCTGAAGCAAGGAAGATCATGTCCTACGGGGAAGAGAGAGGACTGTATACCAAGGTGTATATTGACGACGTTCTCCATATCAAGGAGCCTGATGAGAAGTCGCTTCTGTTCTGCAAAAATTCCCACATCGACTATAAGGTTGTAGGTAAGCTCAGCGAAAATGTGCATGATGATGTCAATATGATCGTAGTCTATTACAAGGAAGACCACTACGGGGTCCTGGATGAGAAGCTCAGGGAAATCGATGTGACAGTAACGACGTCGATCTCCAATTCCATTGACGTGATCCCGAAGGGCATATCCAAGGAACGTGGTCTGAGGCTTGTAGCAAGCCATCTTGGAGTCGATAGCAGCGAGATTCTCGCAATGGGCAACAGTCTGAACGATATCGAGATGCTGAGATATGCAGGTATAGGAATTGCCATGAAGAACGGAGATGTAAGCCTCCTGTCCAAATGGAGCAATGTAACTGAACATACGAACAACGAGGACGGAGTATATCACGTGCTTAAGCTTCTATGACTGGGAGCAGGGGATACCCTGCTCCTTTATGCTTTTGGTGCCATTAGGATGCAATTTGGTATATAATCGAGTTGTTTGGACTATTTTTTTGTGCAGGGCGGTGTGCTATGGGATATCTTGGAAAGTATTTCAGGAGACATTACAGGATGTTTTTCCTGGCTATATTCATATTGATACTTGAGACGGCAGCGGACCTTACGCAGCCTTACCTCATGTCGTCATTGGTGGACGGCGGTGTGCTCAAGGGCGACCTTGGCCACATCTACAGGCAGGGTGGGCTAATGCTTGGACTTACAGCCATTGGCGCTGTCTTTGCATTTTCCCGCAACATAATTTCAAATACCGTGGCCACTGAATTCGCAAAGGACCTGAGACGTGACATGTTCGAAAAGATACAGGGCTTTTCAATGGATGAGATGGACAGCTTCAGCAGAGGTTCCCTTGTCACCAGGCTGACAAGCGATGTGACACAGATGCAGAATTTCGCAGGCGGGATGATGAGGATCTTCGTAAAGGCACCAATGATATTCCTCGGCAGCCTCTTCATGACGTGGCGACTCGACAACAGGCTTGCCATGGTTGTCACTGCAGTCATACCAATAGTGGTCCTTCTGATGTACCTTAACGTGAGGATAGGGTATCCGCTGTTCCGGAGGATGCAGATGTCGCTTGACAGGGTGAACGACCGCGTGAGGGAATACCTTTCAGGAGTGAGGGTCGTCAAGTCCTACGGGAGCGAGGGAGCTGAAGACAGGGCCTTCGGTGAGGCAAGCGGCAGGCTTGCAGATGACAGCGAGGCTGCGATGCGGACGATGTCCTTCTTCAGTCCGATGATAGCCTTGGTGCTGAACCTTACACTTGCGGCGATCCTGTACCTCGGCGGAATGTTCCATGCCGAAGGCGGTATAATGCCAGGACAGCTGATGGCAATGGTTAACTACATGACGCAGCTCTTGTTCAGCATACATATGATCGGGAACATATTCAACGTATTTGTCAGGGCGAAGGCATCCCATGAGAGGATAGACGAGGTATTCAGCTCGGACGGAGGGGAGAAGGACGGGGAAAATGAGCTTATGGGTCAGGTCACGGAGCTTTCGTTCGACAAGGTTTCCTTCTCTTATCCGGAAGGCTCGGGAATATGCGCCATACAGGACATAAGCTTCAAGGTCAGGTCCGGTGAGACCCTTGGGATAATAGGTTCGACAGGGTCGGGAAAGACTACAGTTGCGAACCTCCTGCTGAGACTATATGACACTGAGGATGGAGCCATAAGGCTGTCCGGTACGGATATCAAATCTATAAGGCTGTCCTCTCTTCGAGGGAAGATAGCGGCTGTTCCACAGAGACCGGTACTCTTCAGCGGTACTGTCAGGGAGAACATGCTCTGGGGGAAAAGTGATGCTGCAGACGATGAGATAACTAAGGCCCTTGGCCTGGCGGATGCCCTGGTGTTCGTCGAATCGTCCAAGGATGGACTGGATACAAGGGTCGGAAGGGGCGGCATGACCCTTTCAGGTGGCCAGAAGCAGAGGATATCCCTTGCAAGGACGCTGATAAGGAGACCTGACATACTGATACTCGATGATTCGTTCAGCAAGGTGGATGCCGTCACGGAGTCGAGGATAAGGGGATCACTCAGGTCTGAAGCCGAGGATATGATCACTGTGCTTATAGCACAGAAGATAACGTCAGTCATGAGCTGCGACAGGATCCTAGTCCTTGACAAGGGCAGACTCTGCGGACTTGGGACACACAGGGAGCTCATGGCGGAATCAGAGGAATACAGGGAGATATACAGGTCCCAGATAGGCGAGGTGGAAGATGGCGCAAGATAAGGGTAAGAGTCAGGACTACGGGCTTCAGGGGATGAAGGGTGCAGGACCCGGCCACAGGAGGTTCGGGGGACCTGTTGAGAAGCCTAAGGACATGAAGGGGACTCTTGTGAGGCTGTGGGGATACCTGAAGCTCCAGAAGGGGCTTTTCGTTACTGCGTTCATCCTTGTGGCACTTGGAAACCTGGCGAGCCTGTCAGCCCCTTACCTTATATACAGGAGCATAGATACTGTGGCTGAAGGGAGTGGAATGGAGAAGCTGAAGCTGATCCTTATGGCCCTCTCCTCGGTATATCTGGCTGATTCGATACTGTCGGTACTTCAGGGAGTCCTGATTGCCAGAGCTTCGCAGAAGGTCGTGCTGGGTCTGAGAAGAGCGGTCTTCTCAAGGCTCCTCAAGCTCCCAATGTTCTTCTATGACACGAAAAGCCATGGAGACCTGATGTCGAGGCTGACAAATGATGTTGACAGCATTTCCACATCCCTGTCAAGTTCATCGGTGCAGTTCATGCATGCGGTCATGACAGTCACAGGCTCCTTCATCCTGATGGTCTCCCTGAGCCCCATACTGACGCTTGGAGCTCTTATAACGCTGCCGCTGTCTGCGCTTGCCACCAGAGAGGTGGTAAGGAGGACATCCAGGCTCTTCAAGCTGCAGCAGGCGGACCTGGGAGCGCTTAACGGGTACATGGAGGAGAGCATTTCAGGTTTTGAGGTGCTCAAGGCATTCGGAAGGGAAGAGGAATCCTTGAATGAGTTCACTGCTGTGAACGAGAGGCTGAAGGAGGTATCCCTCAAGGCTCAGATAATTTCAGGTGCACTGATGCCGGCGATGAATGTGATAAGCAACCTGGGATATGCGGTAATAGCGATAATGGGCGGAATCCTGAGCTACAGAGGCATGATCTCCATCGGAATCATAGCTGGCTTCCTTGGATACTCGAGGCAGTTCACGCGTCCTATAACTGATATTGCAAGCATCTTCAATACACTTCAGTCTGCTGTTGCCGGTGCCGAAAGGGTATTTGAAATCATGGATGAAGAGGAGGAGGCTTCCGACGGCGAAGCTGCGATAAGGCTTGATGAGGCATTCGGCGATGTAGAGTTCAGAAATGTAAGCTTCTCCTACAGAAAGGGGGAACCTGTCATAAGGGACATAAGCTTCAGATGTGAAAGGGGCATGACCGTAGCGCTTGTCGGACCTACAGGAGCCGGGAAGACTACCATCGTGAACCTGATGAACAGGTCCTACGAGGCGGATTCCGGAACCATACTGATCGACGGGCACAATATCAGTGAAATAAGAAGGAGCGACTTAAGGAGGCTCTTCGGGATAGTTCTTCAGGATACATATCTCTTCTCAGGTACCATCAGGGAGAATATCGCATATTCAAGACCTGATGCATCTCTGGAGGACATAATCGCTTCGGCGAAGACCGCAGACTGCAATGAATTCATAATGAGGCTGCCAAAGGGCTATGATACGGACCTGAGGGAGTCAGGCTCCTCCCTTTCCGAGGGAGAGAGGCAGCTTATTGCGATAGCCCGGGCTGTGCTCTCTGACCCTTCCATAATGATACTGGATGAAGCTACAAGCTCGGTAGACACCAGGACTGAGCTGAGGATCCAGGAGGCCATGAAGAGGATAAAGTCAGGCAGGACCAGCTTCATGATAGCTCACAGGCTATCAACGATAAGGGAGGCTGACCTCATACTTTTCATAGAGGGCGGTACGATTGCGGAACAGGGTACCCACCGGGAGCTCATGGACAGGAAGGGACGCTATTACAGGATGCACAGCATACAGTACGCGAATATGGGTGAGGACATATGAAAAGGCTCCGGTATATCAATGCCGGAGCCTTTTCATATCATCAGTTCAAGCTTTGCAAGGGGCACCCAGCCCCTTGCCTGTTTCTCGGTATTAACGCAGAATGCCCACCCGTTCATCTCGTTCATTGGGATCAGAATGTCACCCTTGCTGCATTCAAGCTCTTTCGAGGTATAGTCTTCCGTCAGGTAATACTCCTCACCAAGGTCGGCCAGGAGCTGTTTTGGTATCCAGCCTTCTCTTAAAGTCCCTTCGGATATGCAATATACCCAGTTCTTCCATATGGGATTCCCGATGAATTCCTCACCCTTGACGACCCTGTCGCCCTTCTTGAGGTCAAGGAAGTTGATCTCGTTAGCGATATGTGGAAAGACAACCCTGTACTTCACATCAGATACCTAAAGTCTCGATGATCTCAGAGATCAGGAGATCCATTTCCTCAGGCTCCAGGTTCTCCCCGATCTCATAGTAGGGTGTCGCCATGCAGTTCCTGTCGAATAGCCTGAAAAGCTCAAGCATGACAGGGCTTGTCTCGGGCTCCATCCTCTGGGTCTCATCTCCGCGGTATGTCAGAACTCCTGCGAATTCATCACCCGACTTGACCTTTTCCATGACCTGCTCCACATATGGCACCAAGGTTCTCTTTACATAGGCTTCAAAGCTCTCTGAAGCGGTTTCCTTGTCCTCAGAGGACCGTTTTACGTATAGTGAATAGAATTTTTCCACATCAGGGATCTGGACTATGTTAAGG
This sequence comes from Clostridiaceae bacterium UBA6085, assembly GCA_002428605.1. GTDB lineage: Bacteria > Bacillota > Clostridia > Clostridiales > Clostridiaceae > Youngiibacter. Next base: position 96,214 of record DIXH01000066.1, on the reverse strand, counting down.
CCCAATGCGGCAAGGTCAGAAACCAAAGGAAGGGCTCCGTTGGAGATCCTCTTGTCCTCAGGCAGCGATGACTGGTTAAGTATGCTGTGCGCTACTACAATGATCTTATTTGTCATGATTGCACCTCTTTTGTCGTATAGTTACATTATTGCACGTTGAACGATAAAACTCAACAAAGCCTGACATTGGCAGAATGCCTGATGCCTGGGTAATGAAGCCTCCGGATAAGGATTCGCAGCCGCTTCATCGCTTCATGTGAACATAAGCAAGGCGGTGATTCCGGCATCATTGTCATCCATTTGGAACCTCATAGGCAAAGGGTATATACATTCATTCTAAAGCTTATTTTGTGGCGGGATGTATACAAATTGTTAGGACATTGTGAATAATGGTTTCCTGCGAAGGTATGCATTTTTGTGATGTGGTAGAATGGTATCAGGAATACAGGAGGTGTCGTATGGAGAATGGACTTAATGAGGAAATTCTGGACAAGCTTACGAAGGTTTGTCTTTGCAAGGCTATTCCGAGAAAAAGGATGAAGGACGCCATAAGAGCCGGAGCCGACACAGTGGACAAGGTCAACAGGGAAGTGGGGTCTGGCAGTGGTGGCTGCGGCGGAAGAAGATGCGGACCAAAGATCGCTGCACTCATTGAAGGCTACAGGAACGGAGAGTGGGTATGATATGGATGTACATGCAGCCATAAACAGCAGGAGAAGCACCAGGAGGTTCAAGCCTGACAAGGTCAGCAAGAGCCTCATACTGAAGGTCTTTGACGCCGGAAGACTGGCTCCCACGGCAAGAAACCTGCAGAGCCTGAAGTTCGTAGCCGTGACTGAGGATGCCATGAAGGAAAGGCTGAGGCCGCATCTCAACGGGCAGAACTATGCCCTGGAGGCGCCTGCCCTAATGGTCATATGTTCCGTTGACAACTGCAGGGTTATGAAATGCGGGGAACCTGCCGGAACGATCGATGCAGCCATAGCGCTTTCATTCATGATGCTTAGGGCTGAGGAGCTAGGACTCTCCACCTGCTGGATGGGAAATTTCGATGCCGACGGGGTAAGGATCGCACTTGGGGCTCCTGAAACCGTGAAGGTGGTTGCCATATCGCCGCTGGGATACTCCGATGAAAGACACACTCTAAGGATGAGAAAGAACCTTTCCGAGTTCGTGTCCTTCAACGGCTATTACACCGAATGAGAGGTTGCTATATGAAGAGAATTTACAGGATGCTTGCAGGGATCATTGTACTGATGCTTATGGCTTTCACGGCTTCAGGCTGCGCAAGTCAGACAGAGCAGCAAAACGGGACGTCCCCGTCGAATGTGACTGCCCCATCAAAAGAGACTGAGGAAGCTGAGATCAGGCAAGACGGCCGCTACTATACAAAAGATGATGTGGCTGAGTACATACATCTTTATGGAAAGCTCCCGGTGAATTTCATAACCAAGAACGAGGCAGAGGACCTTGGCTGGGTTGCTAGCAAGGGAAACCTGTGGGAAGTAAGCGACAGGCTGGTTATTGGCGGAGACAAGTTCGGAAACCGTGAAGGGCTGCTTCCTAAAGCAAGCGGAAGGGTCTGGTATGAATGTGATGTCAACTATGAAGGCGGCTTCAGGGGAGACGACAGGATAGTATTCTCAAGCGACGGTCTGATCTATTTTACGAGCGACCATTATGCAAGCTTCAAGAAGCTTTACTGACGGGAGGGACAGCGATGAGAAAGGCGATCCTTAACGGAAAAAGGATGATCAGCAGGGAAGTGGCTCATGCTTACCTCAAGAGGAAGCTGGGATTCCCTGATTACTACGGCAGGAATCTCGATGCGCTGTGGGATCTTCTTACTACGATCCATGAGCCGGTCGAAATCAGGATATTCAACAGAGATTCGATACTGGAAAAGATGGGTGAGTACGGGGAGCGTCTTCTTTCGACGATAGATGAGGCTGCTGAAGAAAATCCGCGGATTACAGTGAAATACTGCAATTGACAGTTTTATGCGCATGTAATATAACCTGACTTTAGGATCAGACATTAAAAAATGGTGCAAACCGAACAAAAAAGATAGTCTGTTGCAGTGATATGCAGCAGACTTTTTGGTATCCGGAAATTCTGGTTGGATTAGACTTTCTGGTTGAATATAGACTTTATCTGGGTCTCTGTAAGAAAGTAATTCGTTAACGGAAGCCCGAATCGGTTGGACAAATTATCTATAATATCTGAATAGGTTGTGGTGTTGATATACTTGCTCTCCGCTTTTGTAGCCTTGAAATTTCTGATGAAGTCAAAAATTTCAGAGCTGGAATATTGGTCTTCCATAATCTTGAACTGCAGGACTCTTTCCAGAAGCACCGCGAGATAACATATAAGGAAATGACCTTTAATAGAATCCTCTTTTTGCAAGTATACTGGGCGTGCGTCAAGGTCTGATTTCATTATTTTGAAGGATTCCTCAATTCTCCAGAGATTGTGGTACGTGGAATATATATCCTGGTCAGTCATCGCGACTTCAGAGGTTACAAGCAGGTTGTATCCTGCAAACAGCAAGTCCTTATCGATTGCGTCTTGATTGATGCTTACAGTGGCATTTTTTCCTTTGCCGTCAGTGAAGCTTACATATTTTGCTGATTCACCAAAATCGTTTTTCTTTGCTTGGGATACAGTTAGTGACTTGGCTTTTTCAACCATCCTGTTTATCTCAAATCTTTTTTTGGCAGCGAGATCAGGATTGTAGGTAAGGAGTCTTTTTTCGGTAAGGCTCACAGTGACTTTTTTACCGTCATGTTCCACTGTGTATGGGAACTTATCAATGCATGACTTGTAGCGATACAAAATATTGCCCTTCTTGTCTTTCACCTCTTTGAAGCCATTATCAAGCAGGACCCACACCTTCTCGCTTTCTGAAAGCCCTTTGACAGATTTCGAAAACAGGTATCCGTCACCGTTAGTTTTAGAAAAGGCTATGTTCTGGGCGCAGTTAAGTCCTTTGTCTGCAACATGAATAGTTTTCCCAGTTATGTTGTTTTGTCGTTTCAAATTGGCAATGACATCCCTGAGGACAGGTTTTTCAGATTCATTACCTGGGTACATCTTCATTCCGATGGGTATCTGATTGCTATCCAACAAAAGGCCAAGTCCAACAATGGGGGATTTTTGGTTTTCTTTGCTTGGACCTTTTCTCCTGAAATCATCTTCTCTGTCAATTTCGAAATAAAAATTCGTACAGTCAAAATAGGTTTTCGAAGTGTCAACGCCATAGATGCTTTCTACTTGAGAAGTAAATATTTCAACGAATTTTTCATAGTTGCTGCCTATGAAAGACAAGCCACTAAGAAGCTGGTCGTAGGAGTAATCATAGGAATGAAAAAGGCTGGGCAATACCTCGTGGAACGTTCTACTCTTGCTGCAAGGACTAACGCTTCTGGCATACGCAAGGGATGACAGCAGCTCGAAAAGATCGTATTCGAAGTCGGTGGTAAGTTTGAAGTAGTCTACATATTTTTTTATCTTCAGTTTGTCCATGATGCTTTTCAAAGCGAAGTATCCAAGATAAAGAACAGGGGATTTATCGGATATTTTCTTAGTCCCACTATCAGTTTTGGCCTTGTTAAGTGCATCAACTTCTTTCTGAAAGTATTCCAATGGATCTTCGATGCCATTTTCAATATGAGTCTCCACGGATCCTAAGGATTTGAAGCACTTGTGAGCTGTACCCTTCTTGTCATGGCTATAGAAACTTTCATAGATGGCGAGATAAGTCCTGTTTTTCTGCTTGGTTTTCTTAAGAAAATACGCCATAATAACACTCTCCAAATATTGCACCACTAACACCATTATTATATCACGTATAAAATAATTTTGCAATAGTTCCAGACATCAAAAAAAGCCCTATTTCAAAGGCTTTTCGCGGTTTCAATATAGAATTTGCTTCAAAACTTTATGGTGCTACTCTCTAAACACGGGTCTCGATGCGCTGTGGGATCTTCTTACTACGATCCATGAGCCGGTCGAAATCAGGATATTCAACAGAGATTCGATACTGGAAAAGATGGGTGAGTACGGGGAGCGTCTTCTTTCGACGATAGATGAGGCTGCTGAAGAAAATCCGCGGATTACAGTGAAATACTGCAATTGACAGTTTTATGCGCATGTAATATAATATTAACGATTAAAATGCGTTGAGCAGGAAGAGTAGTTTTCCAAAACCGTAAAGAGAGTGGCCGTCTGGTGCAAGGCCTCCGGAAAGGAATATGAAAATCACCTGGGAGCATGCAGGCCGAAAATAAAGTAAGCCAGCACGGGATCCTCCGTTACAGGACAGGGCATGATGGTGCCTTTTGAAATTAGGTGGTATAGCGAGACCTCGCCCTATTTTGGGTGGGGTTTTTTTTAGATTAAGGAGTTGTGATCAATGTACAAGAAGGTTGACGGATCAAAGACCTTTACAGGCATGGAAAAAGAGGTGAGGGAACTCTGGAAGGAAAAGGACATCATAAACAAGAGCTATGCGCTCAATCCTGACGGCGAGTCCTTCACGTTCTATGACGGACCTCCTACAGCCAATGGAAAGCCCCATGTTGGGCATGTCTTGACAAGGGTGGTCAAGGACCTGATACCAAGATATAAGTCAATGAAGGGCTACCAGGTGTTAAGGAAGGCTGGATGGGACACTCACGGACTACCGGTGGAGCTTGAGGTTGAGAAGAAGCTCGGAATATCGGGAAAGCAGGACATCGAGGCGTTCGGAGTGGAAAACTTCATAAAGGAATGCAAGGAGAGCGTATTCAAGTACGTTGGAATGTGGAAGGAAATGTCTGATATGGTCGGCTTCTGGGTCGACATGGACAATCCATATGTTACCTTCGACAACAACTATATAGAATCTGAATGGTGGGCCTTAAAGACAATGTGGGAAAATGACCTGCTGTACAAGGGCTTCAAGGTCATGCCATACTGCCCGAGATGCGGAACCGGACTTTCCTCCCATGAGGTAGCGCAGGGGTACAAGGATGTCAGGGACACAACAGCCATAGCAAAGTTCAAGCTAAAGGGAGAGGACAACAAGTACATACTCGCATGGACCACTACGCCATGGACGCTGCCTTCAAACGCAGCACTTGCCATCAACAAGAGCTTTACATATTCAGAGGTGAAGGTAGGGGACGAGATCCTCATACTTGCTAAGGAGCTTATAGGGACAGTGCTCAAGGACCTTGAGCATGAAGTCATAAGGGAATTCCTCGGGGAGGAGCTCCTCGGAAAGGACTACGAGCAGCTCATACCTTTCCACACTCCTGAAAAGAGGGCGTTCTTTGTCATACACGGTGATTTCGTCACCCTGTCTGACGGTACCGGAATAGTCCATATCGCGCCTGCTTACGGCGAGGATGACTACAATGTGGGAATGAAGAACAACGTACCGTTCATACACCTTGTGGATGCAGAAGGAAAGTTCGTCAAGGAAGTCACTCCCTTTGCAGGGATGAATGTCAAGAAGGCTGATTCTGAGATACTCCACTGGCTGGAGCATGAGAACAAGCTGTTCTCAAAGGACAAATACCTTCACTCATACCCTCACTGCTGGAGATGCGATACACCGCTCCTGTACTATCCGAAGGACAGCTGGTTCGTAAAGATGAGCTCACTCAGGAACGAGCTCATGGAAAACTCTGACAGCGTCAACTGGTACCCTGACAACATCAGGACAGGAAGAATGGGTAAATTCCTTGAAAACGTAATAGACTGGAGCCTCTCAAGAGACAGGTACTGGGGTACTCCGCTTCCGATATGGGAATGCTCCTGCGGACACAGGGAATGCATAGGTGGGATATCAGAGCTCAGGGAAAAGGGCATCGACGTTCCTGAGAACATCGAGCTCCACAAGCCTTATATCGACGAAGTGTTCCTGAGGTGCGAGAAGTGCGGCGGGACAATGAAGAGGACCCACGAGGTCATAGACGCATGGTTTGACAGCGGATCCATGCCATTCGCACAGTGGCACTACCCGTTTGAGAACAAGGAGATATTCGAGAAGAACTTCCCCGCACAGTTCATTTCAGAAGCAGTTGACCAGACCAGGGGCTGGTTCTACACGCTTCTTGCCATAAGCACCGCCCTCTTTGGAAAGAGCTCCTTCCAGAACTGCATTGTCCTTGGACACGTGCTGGACAAGAAGGGCATCAAGATGTCGAAGCACAAGGGCAATGTCGTCGAGCCGATGAAGATACTCGAAGAGATCGGAGCGGATGCTACCAGATGGCACTTCCTTACCGCATCAGCGCCATGGCTTCCTGTAAGGTTCTCGGAAGAGGATGTTGCGGAGAGCCAGAGGAAGTTCATATCGACCTACTATAATGTATATTCCTTCTATGTTCTCTATGCTGAGCTCGACAGCTTCAATCCGCTGGAGTACAGGGAGTTCCAGTCTGAGAACATAATGGACAAGTGGATACTCTCAAAGCTCAACAGCCTTGTGAAGGGTGTCGAGGAGCATATGGACTCCTATGACATAACCGGAGCGGCGCTCATGATAGAGGATTTCACTGATGAGCTTTCAAACTGGTACGTCAGGAGGAACAGGGCAAGGTTCTGGTCCGACAGGCTCACTGAAGACAAGATAGGGGCATATACTACACTCTATGAGGTGCTTGTGACACTGACCAAGGTCGCTGCACCGTTCATACCATTCCTGACAGAGGAGGTCTACCAGAACCTTGTGAAGGGACTGGATCAGGACTCACCAGAATCAGTGCACCTCACAAGATTCCCTTCATGCATCGAAGCGTGCGTGGACAAGGAGCTTGAGAAGCAGATGGACCTTGCGTACAGCCTTGTGAAGCTTGGCAGAAGCGCAAGAAACGCAGCAAACATAAAGAACAGGCAGCCGCTCAGCTCCATGCTGATATCAGAAAAGGAGCTTCCTGAATATTATGGAGACATAATAAAGGATGAGCTGAACGTGAAGGCAGTCGTGCTGGGAGCCGACCTGTCGAAATACGTCAACTATGAGATAAAGCCAAATCTTCCTGTTCTCGGAAAGGCTTTCGGAAAGCTCATACCTGGAATCAAGGCTGAGATCGGCAAGATGGACCAGATGACGCTTGCAAGAAGGGTAGACAGGGGAGAGACTGTTGAAATAAACGTTTCGGGAACTGTGATCGGACTTTCAAGTGAAAACCTGCTTGTAACCATGCAGGGGCTCGAGGGCTTCGCATTCTCCGGTGAGGGAGAGCTCGGCGTAGTCCTTGACACCAACATCACCGATGAGCTGAGAGAGGAAGGTAATGTGAGGGAGGTCATATCCAAGATCCAGACCATGAGGAAGGAAAAGGGATTTGAGGTTGCCGACAAGATAATACTCTTCGTAAGCGGTAATGACCTGATTGAAGACATAATACGAAGGAACAGCGAACATATAATGAGGGAGACGCTCACTCTGGACATAAGGTTCGGAGAGGAAGAGGAGTCCCAGGAAGCGAACATCAATGGCGAAAAGCTCATGATGGGAGCAAAGGTCGCTGCAAAATAAGTGGATCAAGGCCGCAGGGTAACCCTGCGGCCTGATTTTTTACCTTTGCCAGCCAGATGTATGTAAATATTTCAGAAAATCTTCGGATTTTCATACTTTTTTATTGAAACTGGGAACAATTTTGCAGATAATGTATTATAATAAAAATGATAAGGTTTACTCTAAAACATTGAAAAGAAATGATTGGCTATTGTTCGTGATTTTATGAAAATGAATGAAAATGATAGCCTGAAATAATAGGAACACAAAGCAATCTGTAGTATAATAGCAAGATATGGTTTAGAAGACTTATTAATAGAATATAGGGGAGTGAATTATAATGGCAGCTTCAATCAAAGATGTTGCTAAGTTGGCGGGGGTTTCAATCGCAACCGTATCAAGGGTCTTGAACAATGTTGACGTGGTTAATGATGATACCAAGAAGAAAGTGCAGGATGCGATCCAGGCGCTTAGCTACAGGCCAAACATAGTGGCAAGAAGTCTCAAGACTCAGAAGACAAAGACAATAGGGATACTGATTCCCGATATCTCGAATCAGTTCTATCCTGAGGTCGTAAGAGGAGCGGAGGACGTAGCCAACATATATGACTACAACATAATACTCTGCAATTCTGATACTGACCTTGACAAGGAAAAGGAATATATCAAGGTTCTCAAGGAGAAGATGGTGGACGGCATGCTCTACATGAGTTCACAGCTTGATCCTGAGATCCTCGACCTCATAGACGAGCTGGAGCTTAAGACAGTGCTTGTGGAAACAAAGGCACCTGGCAAGAAGCATCCCAGCGTCACCATCGACAACAGGAAGGCCGCATATGATGCTACAAAGTATCTTATAGACAAGGGCAACAAGAGGATCGCATACATAGGAATGAAGAAGGACAGGAAGAACGCCGTAGCCAAGAGATACGAAGGCTACGAGAAGGCGCTCAAGGACAATGACATAGAGCTTGATCCTGACCTCCTCTATTATGGAGACCTGAAGGCTCCGGCAGGCTACAAGGGAATCAACGTCATACTTGAAAACGGAAGTATAGATGCAGTTTTCTGCGCATCTGACGAGATTGCAATGGGTGCCATAAACGCACTCAGGGACAAGGGCATCAAGTGTCCTGAAGAAGTGGACGTAATTGGCTTCAACGATATTTATGAGGCTTCTATCTTCTATCCAAAGATAACGACCATTGCACAGCCTATGTATGACATGGGATCTGTTGGAATGAGAATGCTCATAAAGATCATAAACAACAAGCCGCTTGATGAAGAGCAGTATGAACTCCAGTACCATCTGGTGGAGAGGGATTCTGTAAAGTAGGACCCCATAAAAGGACGAAGCTTAAGGCCTAGTCCTTTTTTATCTCCATTTACACTAATATAATGATATTAATATATAGTAGTATTAAAGGGCATGATCAGCCGGAAAGGGGAATTTATCGTGGGAGAATACATAAGGATCGAGCTTCTTACAGGACGCTATGGAGTAGCAAGGCTTGCAGGCGGAAGCAGGATCCCAGAATGGGCAGCAGGAGAATTCACATCAATTACAGCTACTCCTGACGAGGTATCCGTAACCTGCCCTGAAGCCTTGATCCCAGAAGGGACCAGGAGTGAAAGGGGTTGGAGGGTGCTGAAGCTAACAGGTCCGCTGGACTTTGCCCTTGTGGGGATCCTTGCAAGACTCAGCGGAATCCTTGCTGAGGAGAAGATCAGCATTTTTGCCATATCCACCTTTGATACTGATTACATACTGGTAAAGGATGATAATGCATCCCAGGCAGTTAAGGCACTGATGGATAATGGATTCGAGGTATATGAGAGAACGTCCTGATGCAGATAATCGGTGCAGCACATAATGACAGTATTACGTTTTAAGGGGTCAGGGGAGATAAGCATGACAACAAACATCACATTCAGATTCGCATCACCATCAGATACAGACCTCATACTTGAATTCATAAGGGAGCTGGCTGAATATGAAAACCTTGCTTCTGAGGTAGTCGCCACCTCTGAAATTTTGAAAGAGTGGCTGTTCGTAAAGGAAAAGGCGGAGGTCATAATCGGCGAAGTGGATGGAATCCCAGCAGGATTTGCACTCTTCTTCCATAACTTCTCGACCTTTCTCGGGAGAGCCGGCATCTACCTTGAGGACCTCTATATCCGAAAGGATCATCGAGGCAGCGGATTGGGCAAGGCCTTCATGAGAAAACTTGCCGGGATTGCAGTTGAAAGGGGCTGCGGACGTTTCGAATGGTCATGCCTTGACTGGAACAGGAAAAGCATCGATTTCTATCTGTCCCTTGGTGCCAGACCCATGTCGGACTGGACGATTTACAGGCTTGAAGGGGATACTTTGTCTGCGCTTGCTGGAAGTAATTGAACTGGGAGATATATCGAGATAATAAGAGATAATAGGCTTTAATTAAAGGAGGAATATTATGGCTTACAGGTACGATATGGATGAGCTCTACAGGATGACTGTGGAAACACTTGAGAAGCGTGGAGTAAGGCTGGAGGATATAGCTGAAATCGTAATGGTCCTTCAAAAGAAGTACCATGAGGACCTTACAATTGAGATATGCCTTGATAATATCAGACAGGTACTTAAAAAAAGGGAGATCATCCATGCCATACTGACAGGTGTTGCCCTTGATGAGATAGCAGAAAGGAAAGGGCTTCCTGAACCCTTGCAGAGTATCGTGGAGAGCGATGAACCTCTATACGGGATAGATGAGATAATTCCGCTTTCGATAGTAAATGTCTACGGAACCATAGGACTTACAAACTACGGATATCTGGACAAGGAGAAGATAGGAATAATAAGGGAGCTTGACATGATGAAGCATCAGAACAAGGTACATACATTCCTGGATGACCTTGTTGCGGCAATAGCTGCAGCTGCTGCAAGCAGGATTGCGCACTCAGACAGAAAGTGACGGGCAAGGGTATGTATTATTGGTCCATAGTTATAATTGTGGTTTCAAACATCCTATATAATGTTTCGCTGAAGCTGACGCCTGAGAATGCCAGTCCTTTTCCGGCACTCCTCGCGACTTATGCCGCAGCAGCGATAGCAGTTGTTATAGCTTCAGTTTTTGACAAATCAGGCAAGGGGCTTGTCATTGGAATGAAGGACCTGAACTGGACAAGCCTGGTGCTCGGACTGTCGATTGCTGGTCTTGAATTCGGATATCTCATGGCATTCAGGTCAGGATGGAACATAAGCACGGGATCGCTTGTAGCAAACATACTTCTCGCAGTGACAATAATTCCTATAGGGATAATATTCTTCAGGGAGGACTTCAGTCTCATGAAGGTTGCTGGAGCGGTACTCTGCATTTTCGGACTGGTGCTTATTAATTGGTAGAGGACCCATAGTTTATTGCGAACTGAAATCATAAGAAACAATCAATGCATACTGAGATCCAGACTGGCATACAGTCTGGATCTTCATTGCTAAGTTGAAAAATGTGAAGGGTTTTGTACCTGAGCAAGCCGGGATATGATATTTACAGGTAGTCGATTTCTCCCAATAAGATCAAAAACTATAACGTGTTTGATAAATTTATGAAAATATGATAAAATACTGTTTTGTAGATAATACAGTGAATTGGTTTCATAGCATATCAAGGAGAGTGAAATTATGACTGACAGGCAAACCCTTATGAGGGAGGAAAAGATGTACAAGCTTTTCCTGAGATTTTCCATACCTGCCATAGCCGGGATGCTTGTCCAATCCCTATATAACATTGTGGACAGAATATTCATAGGCAACATTCCGATCGAGGGAGGTCTTGCCATCTCCGGTATTGGAGTCGTTCTTCCGGTTACCTTCATACTGATGGCATTCGCGATGCTGTTCGGAATAGGGTCTGGAGCCAACATATCGATCAAGCTTGGTCAGAAGAAGCATGATGACGCCGAGAGGATACTGGGAACAGGTTTGTTCATGCTTATCGCAGCCGGTATATTCATGAGCGCGGTTGGACTCATATTCTTGGAGGATATAGTCAACCTTTACGGCGCAAATGATTCAATCAGGCCTTATGCCATGGATTACCTGAGGATCATCCTCTACGGAACAACCTTCAACACCATAGCCTTCGGTCTCAATAACATAATAAGGGCTGAAGGAAATCCCAAGATTGCCATGTTCACAATGCTCATTGGAGCAATAGCAAACACGATACTTGACCCCATATTCATATATGGATTCAAAATGGGAGTAAGCGGAGCTGCCTGGGCGACAATAATTGCCCAGTTTATGAGCTTCATTTGGACAATCAGCTATTTCCTCAGGAAGAAGGGCCTTCTCACCCTGAGGAGGGAGTATATTGGATTCCATGGAAAGATAGTCCTGAAGATAATGTCGATTGGTGCATCACCATTTTCAATGCAGGTTGCAGGAAGCCTCATTGGAATAATCATAAACAACAGCCTGATGACCTATGGCTCAGCAAAGGCAATAGGAGCTTATGCCGCTATAAATTCTGTCGTTACACTATTCCTGATGTCGATCTTTGGGATGAATCAGGGCCTTCAGCCGATAATCGGCTTTAACTACGGAGCAAAGAATTTCCACAGGGTCAAGGAAGCAGTAAAGGTAGGCGTTTTCGCCGCAACCTGCGTGTCGACTTTAGGATTCGTACTGGTTCAGCTGTTCCCTGAAGTATTCATCAACTTCATCACCCAGGACCCTGAGATCAGGGAAATCGGAGTGGTTGGAATGAGGCGGTTCCTTATAATGTTTCCGCTCATAGGGACACAGATCATAAGCGCAAACTTCTTCCAGGCCATAGGAAAGGCGCAGAAGTCATTCATCCTTTCCATGCTGAGACAGGTTTTCCTCCTGATTCCACTTCTTTTGATACTTCCGGGATATTTCGGAATGGGCCTCATGGGAATATGGACTGCCATGCCTGTAGCTGACACTTTGGCTACAATAATAACTGTTCTCTTCATCAGGTATGAGTTCAAGCTCCTTTCGCAGAAGGAAACTGAGAAGCTTAATGATGAGAGGGAAAGAGTCAATCATGTCATCGAGGAGATCGAAGCTGCCAAGGAACACGTCTCAGTATAAACTTGGGGTGTGGACTGCAATATTAAACAAAAAAACCGGCGATTGCCGGTTTTTTATATTATGCAGGTAAAATCATATTCCAGACGAGACCAAGCTGATTCAGCATTGAATCAAGGTCTATATATCCGTTCTGGTCAAGATAACGGATGACCAGGAATATTATAACAAGCGTTATTATCAGCTTGATTGCTGATTTGATGAATTTAAGGGCAATGATTACTGCCACAACTGCAAGTATTACTATCAGAAAATCCATGATACACCCCCTGTCCTATGGAGACATTATAGCATTGAACCCTTTAGCGTTGCATAAATAATGTTTATAATTTGTTTAAGGGCAGAATGCTATTATGGATTAAATACAAGACCCAATCTTAACCGGAGGTGTAATGATGAGGCTTCTTATCATCGAGGACGACATGACCTTAGCAAACAGCATAGGAGATTATCTCAGGGAGGACTTTGACGTCGACTTCGCATACGATGGTGAAGAAGGGCTTTACGAGGCTGAAAAGGACATCTACGATATCATCCTTCTTGACATCATGATGCCTGAGATGGACGGATACGAAGTGCTGGAATCTTTAAGGAAAGAGGGGATCAGCACGCCTGTGATATTCATGACTGCAAAGGACAGCGTTGACGACAAGATAAAGGGACTGAGACTCGGTGCGGATGACTACGTGGTCAAGCCTTTCTTCAGGGAGGAGCTCCTGGCAAGGATAGAGGCGGTCCTGAGGCGAAGCGGCAGATGGACTGACATAGCGTCTATAAAGTACAAGGACCTTACCCTTGAAAGGAAGACGAAGAGGGTGTTCCTGAGGGAGAAGGAAATATTCCTCCAGGGCAAGCAGTATGACCTTCTTGAGTACCTTCTGTCAAATAAGGATACAATACTTACGAAAGAGCAGATATTCGACAGGATATGGGGCTTTGATTCGGAGACAATGGTAAGCGTGGTAGAGGTCTATATCTCGAACCTCAGGAAGACACTTAAGAACTACGGATACACATTGCCGATAAAGACCGTCAGAGGTCTTGGATACATGTTCTCCCTGGAGGAAGCCAATGAAGAAGAGAAAGCATAAGCTGCTTCTTGGATATGCGATAATATTCATGTTCGTAATCGTGGGATTTTCAGGCAGCATACTGGCCTATGTATCAAGGACCCATCTTGAGAAGGTAGACACTGACCTGATGCTTCTCAAGACATCGATCCAGAAGGCTTCAGGCAGGGTCCTTGAGATCGATACTCCTTTCAATCCCAAGATGCAGGTGGTCCTTAGGGACGGTAATGGAAACCTTGATGACAGGATGCCGGTGCCTGACTGGTACCTTCAGAACGTCGAGCATCTGAGTCCGGGATCTAAGGATGAGCTTGAGACTGTTGCTGCAGGGGATTTCATGTATCGGACAATAAAGTTCGACGCGATTTACAGGGGGCAGATGTATTCTGTACAGCTGCTCTACAATATTGATTCTGACATTGATGCCATGTATAACCTTAGGAAGATCCTTGTCAACGGAAGCGTTGTCATTCTGTTCTTCTCCCTGTTCATCAGCAATTTCCTTGCAGACATTGCAGTGAAGCCTCTGGAGGAAGCTCTTGAAAGGCAGAGGGAATTTCTTGAGAATGCATCACATGAGCTGAGGACTCCGATATCCATAATCCAGAGCAGGCTAGAAGGACTTTTGAGGGACCCTGAAAAGAAGATAATCGACAAGTATGAATATATCGAGCCTGCGATAAGGGAGACCAGAAGGATGGGCAAGATGGTCTCAAACCTTATGGTCCTGACCAGGGCAGATGCCGGGGAAGCATTGGGAGAGGTCGAGAGGTTCAACCTGACTGTCCTTGGTGAAGAGATCTCTGAAATATACAGGGAGTTCGCCTCAATACAGGAGAAGCCTTTCAGGTACGTATCCGGCGGGGATGTATTCATCACAGCAAACCGTGAGAAGCTTCACCAGCTTCTAATCATACTCCTTGATAATGCGCTGAAATATACCGGGACTGGGGAAGCCCTGGAGCTTGTTATTGAAAGCCAGAAGGACAAGGCGGTTATCAAGGTGGCGGATGAGGGAATCGGAATCAAGGAGGAGAACCTTGAGAACGTGTTCCTGAGGTTCTTCAGGGAAGACAAGGCAAGGACAAGGACAACGGGAGGCACTGGACTTGGATTATCAATTGCCAGGTGGATCACCGAATGTCACGGAGGAACAATCAAGGCATACAGGAACAAGGCAAAGGGAACTGTCATTGAAGTGGTGCTCCCAAAGGAGAATCACCCGAGACAGAGGAAGGATATAGTCAGGGCATAATAAAAGCAGTGATTCAGGATGATTTCAACCCGGATCGCTGCTTAGATTTTTAAAGCATGTTTTCGAGGGCTTCACGGTCAAGGACTGTTATGCCTCTCTGACCTTCAAGCCGTATTATACCTGAATCCTGCATGGTAGTGAGCCTTCTCGACAGTGTCTCCTGGGATGTACCTATGAGGTTTGACAGGATCCCCTTGCTGTATCTGAGGGTTATATCGTTCGAACCTGTCCTGTCTGCTTCGTCGAGGATGTATTTTGCCAGTCTCTGGCCTGCATCGTACAATCCTATGGACTCCACCAGGTCCAGTGCTTCCAGGTTCTTCTTCGCATATTTCTCAAGGAACTTCAGTCCCATTTCAGGATGAAGAAGGATAAGCGCCTTCAGGTCATCGCCGCGGATCATGCAGAGTGCAGTGTTTCTCATTGCCTCAGCATAGTTCTTCAGTGTCTCGTTGCCAAACAGGGAATGCTCGCCAAGGAAGTCACCCTCCTTCAATATGTGGAGGATCTGTTCCTTGCCGGCTGATGAGAACTTGGAGATCTTCACTTCGCCATGGTTGATGATATAGAGATTGCTGCCGGCTTCACCTGGTGAAAATATGACTTCGCCCTTCCTGTAAAACTTATGGATGCTCTTTGAAAGGACCATGCTTTTTTCATCAGGTGAAAGAAAATCGAATATGGAGATCCTGTCAACACAGGTTCCACCCTTGTCGCCGCAGACGCGGCATGTCTTGCTTCCTTCGAGTAACATGGATCCTAACCTCCTTTTATAAGAAAAAAATCAGGATGACTCCTGATTCATGGACTAGATTATACCTTCATCCTTTAGAAGCTGCTCCAGGTTGACCACTTTGTCGAAGAGGCTCTTGAACTTCTCTCTTATAAGGTCTTCCCTTGGGTCTTCCTTCAGGCTTTCTTCCATACCTTCCACTTCGTTAAGCGCTTCCTCTATATCCTTGTTGATTGCATCTATCAATTCCTGTTTCATAGCTACTCCTTAGTTAAGTTCTTCTTTTGAGGTCTGTGATTCCGGATCCGTCTGGCTGACGAATGGGGCTCTGAAAAGGAACTCCCTCTCGTTGCCGCAGTTTTCGCAGACGCAGGTTGTGACATTGCTGGCATGACCATTGTTGAAGGTCAGGCCCAGTGATTCGGTTATATATTCTCCGCCGCATATTTCGCATGGTGTGTTGTTTATTATGACATATTCGCTCTCGACGAATTTCATTACTTCATTAAGTATCAAATTACTTCCTCCCGGGAATTGAATTTCTTATACATGTTATCACTAAGAACTTTCATTTGCAATATGGGAATTCGGGGCATAAAGGGCAAAGCAATAAATAATTGGGCTGTTAAGTGGAGAAAAATATCCACTTGTCATATAATGAAGATAGTATCTTTATCAAGGCGGAGCAAATGATGGAAGAAAAGACATTCAGTTCTTTCGAGGTCATCAGTGAAAATGTAATAATCAAGAGGATAGACAAGTCTCTTCTGACTTACGGGGAGATAAGGATACCCAACTACCTGAGGGATTTCTTCTATTTCCATGAAATGGAGAAGCACGACAGGTGGGACATAAGGATATCCTACAACCAGGATGATTATTACGGAGTCCTTTATCTGGACGATTATAAGAAGCTAAGAGGCAAGCTCAGGTGGGGAAAGGACCTTACGCGTGAGCTTGGCAACGCTGCGGCCAAATATATCTTCGATAAATATGATGGAACAGATAGTGAAGAGGCAGTTCCTCTCCTTAGGCTGAAGAAGCTCTCAAGGACGGAATTCATAGCTGAAGTGCTTTTCCCCCATGAAATCATGGCCTGCAGGAAGCGAGGACCATTCGATAAGCCTGATGAAAGCCTCGAGAACGACCCTGATACAAGGCTTGAAGTACTCAAGGTGCATGGCCTGGATTGCTGGATCTGCGGATTCAACTATGAAAGCTCATACGGGGAGCTGGGAAAAGGCCTGATACAGGTGCACTACAAGGGAAAAGACGTGAAATCCGAGGTTAGCCTCGTTGAAGACTTCATACCTCTATGCGGCAACTGCCACGCCATGGTACACATGATGGAGGACTCAGGTGCCGGCATCAGGGAGCTCAAGGATTATGTGAGGTTCAGGCAGGAGATAAGGAAAACCAAGAAATGAACTGCGGCGGCGTAAAGCCGCCTTTTTAAGTTCATTCTTCATCTAAATAAGTCAGAAAATTCACAATTTTCAGGTTGACTATACCTGAGTCCGGTAATATCATTTTAGTAAGAAACGAATAATTGAAGATTATGATACAAGGCGAGTTGTACCGTAACCGCATGGAATGCAAGTTTCCGATATGATCGGGAGATTGCGCATTACGTCCATGGGGTGCGGCAGGCGCCTTTTTTGTGTCTGAGCTAAGGCGCCGGATCTCTTTTTAAAAGGGTCCAGGCGCTTTTCTACTTGAAAGGAGGGTTTTCAAATGGCAAAGATGGCAGTGTGCGTAGGTATAAATGATTATCCGGGTTCTTCGAACGACTTGAAGGGCTGCATAAACGACGCGAAGGCATGGGCGGAGCTTCTCGAAGACCACTTCGGGTTCGAAAAGGACAGCATAACCATGCTGACGAATGCGAAGGCTACCAAAGCGAACGTACTTGAGGCTGTGGAAAAGATGGTAGAGGCTGCGGTTTCCGGGGATATCGTTGTGTTCACCAATTCATCCCATGGGACATATCTGGAGGACACGTCAGGTGATGAGGAAGCATATGATGAGGCGATGTGTCCGTACGACTGCGGCGAAAACCTTATACTTGACGATGAGCTGCGGGAGATGTTTTCCAAAGTGAAAAGAGGGGTCCATCTGACCGTAATATCAGACTCCTGCCATTCTGGCTCGGTAACCAGGCTCATTGAAGGCAAGGAGTACAGGAAGCCCAGGTTCCTAAGCCCTGAAAGTATAGGAAAGTCAACGATCGAGAACATATACAGGGCAAAGTCAAACAGGAAGTCAAAGCACCCGCAGTCAGGCATGAAGGATGTTCTGCTTTCCGGCTGCAAAAGTGATGAATACTCCTACGACGCAAGCATCGGAGGGAAATATCACGGGGCGATGACCTACTATGCAATAGAAGCGATCGCTGAATCAGGATACAGCCTGACCTACGGCGAGCTTCACAAGCTTCTTCTCGAAAAGATCAAGGAAGCAGGTTACCCTCAGACACCGCAGCTTGAAGGGAAGAAGGCGAACAAGGGAAGGAAGGTCTTCGAATGATGTTTGGAGGATATTCAAAGGGGGGCCTTGAGCTTCCTACGGTTGTCCACATATCGATATCGAGGTTCCTTAAGGATCTTCCGAAAAAAGGTGAGCCCCTTCAGTTCCTTGTGGCCATGCATGTGGAAGGGACAGGAGTCACCTGGCAGAAGAACGTTACAGTTGACCCTTCTGCAGAGAAGAGATTGCTTGAGCTTACTGAGGACCTTTATCTCTGGAGCATAAATGCCGGCTTCACCAGGGAGGAAGCAAAGGATAAGCTCAATGAACTGGGGAAAACACTCCATAAGGTATTCATAGGACGAGATGGAGAAGCTTTTCTGGGGATGCATGATCCGACGACAATTCTCCTGAATGTTGACGAGACAATAATGAACCTTCCCTGGGAGCTCATTGGAAAGGATCATCCACTTCCTTTGAAGCTGCCATTCGGGAGGCTTGTCACCACAAGGATACTTCCTGAAAGCGAAAGAGATGCTCTCGCTGAAGACAGCACACTCAAGATCCTTGCGATAGGGGATCCTACAGGCGACCTTTCTGGCAGCGTCAGGGAAATAGAGGCGATAAGGGAGCTGGAGGGTGAATACGCAGGCTACCGTATAGAGGTGAAGACACTGACTGGAGATTCAGCCAGCAAGCAGGCATTCCTGGAGCTGGCAAGGACTGGAGAATTCGACATAATACACTTCGCTGGGCATGGAGACTTCAGGGAATCAAGTCCGAAGATGAGCGGCATAAGGTTCTCCGACGGAATGTTCACAGCAGCAGAGGTTGCTTTGATCGGATGGAAGTCTCCGCCATACATAGTTTTCAACAGCTCCTGCGAATCAGGACGGTCAGGTGGCGGAAAGCGCCTTGTATCAGGAAAAGGCTCAGGCAACGGAATGGCAGCTGCCTTCATTGCTGCCGGAGTAGCAGGTTATGCAGGCTATTTCTATCCTGTGACCGACACCGGCGCAGCACTTATGACAAAAAGGTTCTACAAGGCCATGCTGGAGCTGAAGAACCTCGGACTGGCTTTCATGGAAGCAAGGGAAACGGCAGTATGGGAGCTTGAAGGGACTTTGGACCTTGCAGGCTACTCTGCCATATTCTACGGCGATGCAGCGACAGGTAAGAGGAGAGACATATATACAAAGGCATGAAGGGAGGATCCATGATGGCAAAGGGTACTGTTATCGATGTGCACTGTCATCTGTTTGGCGCTAAGTTTGCGGTGATGGAGCTTGCGGCAGCGACCTGGACGATAATCAGGAAGGAATATCCTTATGGAGTAAAGCCAAGAGGAGCATTCGAGCCGCTTAAGGTGCTCGCAAGGGTACAGGGCGTGGCAGACCTTGCTGCCTATGCTGCCAGGCTCATCACGGTGGCAACAGGTGACGAGAAGACAAACTATGAGCTGCAGGTTGAAGCCTTCAGGAAGAGCCTTCTCGGGAAGAAGGAGCTCATTGTGGCTCCACTTATGATGGATGTGTATTTTGCCCTTCATGACAACAGGAGATTTTCGGGAGCAAAGGGGAGCGAGGGGAAGAAATTCGAGATCGATCCACTTGAGATGGAGGCATTCAATACGCATCTCGACAGCATAAAGAGGCTGGTCGAGAGGGAGAAGGCAAAGCTTTCCGGCCTTGAAGGAGCAGCAAGGGGAGGGAAGGATGAAGCCGTTCTGAGGACATTCACCGATGTAAGTAAGGAATTCCTGAAGGGAAGCGCCAGAGGCACCGGAAAAGGATATGACGGGATCCAGATGACACCGGGCTACAGGTATCAGCTTGAAGCAATGGAAGCCCTGGCAAGTGACAATGAAGGAAAGGTATATCCGTTCCTGGCGATTGACCCCAGAAGAGAGGGCTTCATGGAGCTGGTAAGGATGAAGACCTCGGAAGGAAACGGTCCGTTCAGCGGGATCAAGCTGTATCCTCCGCTTGGGTACCTTCCGTCACATGAGGCACTGAAGGAGCTTTATGGATACTGTGAAAAATACAAGATCCCTGTGACTGTTCACTGCTCTCTTGGCGGAATGCAGAATTTCAGGAGAACGAACCGTGTGACAGGATGGGACAGGAAGGCTGAGGATATCGACTTCAAGTCAAAAAAGATCACGAAGAGCGGATTCTATGCAGATCCGGCGGGATGGGAGACAGTACTAGATTTGTTCCCGGAACTGAAGCTGAACCTTGGTCACTTCGGAGGGCCTGGCACCGGAACAGAAGGGTCTTTAAACAAGGAGTGGGTAACAACCATCAGAAGGCTCATGGAGAAATTTCCAAATGTATATGCGGATATCGGCTACGTATCGGACATGGACAGGGCGGCTGAAACATTGGAGCTTATCGAGGTGGATTCCCTGCTTAGGGAACGTGTGATGTTCGGGACGGACTATGTGATGGTGATGATGGACCTTAACCTTGGCGGACTTGACAAGTATTTCAACAGCTACTACGGGCTTGATTCAGAGCTTATTTCCGGAAATGCGCAGCGATTCCTGGGGATCAGATGACACAGAGGATAAAAGGAGGAATTGAAATGCCCGCAGATTTCACAAGGTTTGATTTGAGCAAGATCAGGCAGATAAAGCAATTCAAGATCGATTATGAGACTGTAAAGAATTTCGAGACGGTAGTCACAAGGGGGCCGCTTCTTCAGACCTACGTTGATTTTGTACATCTGAATCCGCTTGTTCTCATGAAGACGACTGAGCAGCCAAGACCTGAATTTTCAGATGACCTGAAGCACCTGAGGACAGAATCGACCTTCGCATTCCCGAAGGGGAAGGTGATCGTCCTTGTCAACGAAGGACTTTATCCGGCGATAAAGGCTTCAGTTGACCAGTATGTCAGAGACCTTGCCTATGAGGGATATTTTGCATCAGTATATACGGTCCTGAGGGGTACTCCCGCCCAGCTGAGGAATTTCCTGAAGGGGAAGAGGCCTATCGTGGGGGCGGTCATGGTAGGAAGCCTTCCTGCAGCATGGTATGAGGACACTGACGGTGCGGAATTCCCGTGTGACCTGTTCTTCATGGACCTTGACGGGGACTGGAAGGACACGGATCATGACGGCAAATACAATGAGCACACGACAAATGTGCTTCCTGAGGTATGGGTTGGAAGGCTTTGGACACCTACTGAAGGAGGCAATGATGCGGCACTTATCAACGACTATTTCTCAAGGAACCACAGGTTCAGGAAGGGCAGGTTCGGATGCTCCTGCGAGGGGCTTGCATATGTAGATGACGACTGGAGCGGTTTCGGTGACTGCGCCCTCGATATGGCGATACCAGCTGCAGGGATAGAAGTGGTCACAGACCATACACAGACCGATGGTGACAGGTTCAAGGTCGAGCTTGACCAGCACAGGGGATGGCTGCAGGTCTGCACCCATTCTAACCCGGGTCTCCACTCCTTCAAGGTCCCCGGAGCACCGACAGAGTATGTGTACAACACATATCTGAGAGATACCAATGCTCCGAATGCCTATTTCTACAACCTGTTCGCATGCAGCAGCGCTTTGTTCACGCAGGCTGAGTATATGGCGGGCTGGTACATATTCGACAAGGCGGGCGGCCAGGTAAGCAACGGTATGGCGGCTGTAGGAAGCGCCAAATCAGGGTCGATGCTGTATTTCGAGAACTTCTACGCCCCCATGGGTGCAGGCAAGGTAGTCGGAGATGCGTATGTTGACTGGTGGAAATGCCTTGGACTGTCACATGATGCAAATGAGATACACTGGCACTATGGCATGGTCCTGCTCGGTGACCCTACGATGAACTGGTTCACTGGGGCGGTGCCAATACCAAGGACTCCTAGGAACGGATCGGTTTTCGACCATTTCCCGAGGACAATGAGGCTTAGCTGGAATCCCGTACCTATTGCCGGAGCAAAGTACAGGGTTGAGATCGACGCATTCGGAGCCAAAAATGCAGGGAAATGGGCTGCTGAGACAGGGCAGACCTGGCTTGTTTCAGGACTTTTGAATACAACAGGCTATGACCATGTCTTTGTAGGTGCACAAAGAGGAAGGTGGAGAGTCAGGTCCATAGTAAACAACATAAGCGCACCATGGAGCGACTGGAGCTACTTCAGGTTCACTGTATGATCCGGGAGGTAAGGGGGATGCTCGAGTTCGGGCCTTCCCCCTGCCTTGAGACCCCCTGTTTGCCAGGCACCGCATTCCGGATAAGGGAAGGAAGCTGCCTGTGGTTATTGATGTATGATGGAAGGCTTCTTGACTGGGGAGATAAGGCAGAGGGGGTTAACCTGGTTGAGGGGATGCTTGTAAAGCTTGTTGGTACAGAAGCTGTTTTGAAGGATATGTATGGGACGGAGCATCCGGTGATGGAACTGATAAGGATTGAGAAGCTATAGCCCCACATGCTGATGGAAGGAGGGATTCATGCAATTGGACATCAAGACTGTAAAGGGAATAACCCCAAAAATAGCTGAAAAGCTTGCAGAATCAAAGATCGAAACTGTTGAAGGCTTCAGGGCAGCAACAAGGACGACAGCAAAGAGATCTGAGCTTTCAAAGAAGACAGGAATAAGCTATGGCCAGCTGTACAGTCTATCCAAGCAGGCTGAGCTTCTTGGGATAGGAATGACAGGAGAAAATGCGGAAGCGCTTGTAAGGGCAGGCATAAGGTGCATTTCTGATATTTCATCAGCTCTCCCCTCAAGCATCGAGACATTCCTGAGAACGATGGAAAGGTCCGGCGCCCTGAAGCACTCAGGGCCTGGAGCAGCTGAGCTTGAGCTTATGAAAGAAGCGGCAAAGAAGGAGAAGTCAAAATTTGAGCCTGACAAGGACGATCTGATAAGCCCGTACATTGAGTTCGAAAAGGAGCGAAAGGTGACCGTTCCGGAAGGCGCTGTGCCAAGAGGGGGCGGGGAGGAGGCTATCGGCTTCTTCAGCGGGATAAAGGAGATCATGGTTGATATCGGAGAAGGCATAGCAGAGGCTCAGCATGCGCTTGACCTTAGCTCCATGGATATCCAGAATTCCATACTTGACGACCCGGAGCTTGCAGCCTATGGCTTCAACGCAAGCTGGTACACCATACCTGAGGCAACCTTCACACTGAAGATGGAATATGCGGTGACTGAAGAAAAGTCGTCGTCAGGGACTGCAACAGTACGCAAGTTCCTTGTCAGTCCGTCAAATGCAAGGTACAACAACTACTTCAAGTCCCAGGAATCGGCTTCGAGCACCATTTCCATGAGGTTCGTACCGATCCCGCCGCCGGACAGGTTCACTGACAGGATCATAATGCCTGACCTTATCGGGATGGCCCACGATGAAGCCCTTGAAGAGCTGAGGCTGCAAAGGATCCCTGCAGGTAACGTGGAAACAGCGGAAGGGACCCCGGGAAACGGCAAAGCAACTGAGGTCACATGGCAGTCGGTGGATGCCGGGAAGATCCTGAAGATAGGTGAGAAGGTCAGCCTGAAGCTGATTTTAGCAACGTAAGCGAAGAGGAGGGAACATATGCCGGACAATATAGAGCTGAACAGACTCCAGACCGTTCTAAGGACCAAGGAGAATCTCATAACAAGGCTTACGGGTGAAAAGGAAGCTCTTCTTGCTGAAAAGGCGCAGCTTGCAAACCAGAGCGCACAGCACTTAACGACAATCAGAAGCCTCGAGAGGGAAAAGCTTGCCGTTGAGACAAGACTTAATGGAATCATCGAGGCAGAAAAGAAGCTTAATGCTGCCAGGGATACCCAGATACTTAAGCTTCAGGAGGAAAAGGCGGCACTTGAAGCCTTGAAGACAAGCCTTTCAGGTCAGATAAGCCAGACAGGTTCACAGATACTGAGCCTTCAGCAGGAAAAGAAGGTCCTTGAGAACAGCTACAAGGTGCAGATAGAGACGGAGAGGAAGGCTGCAGCATTGAAGGACGTTGAGATCTCAAGGCTTAAGGAGACCATAGCGGAGCTGTCGAGGGGAGCAGGAGCGGGAGAGGAAGTGCTGAAGGAGCTTACATCAGCGCAGCTTAATCTCACACAGGTAACGCTTCATGACAATATGATCATGCAGCATCTGGTTGAGGCACAATCCATTAACCTGATCAGTGAAGACAGGATAAGGAGGCTTGGGGTTCAGGTCGAGGACCTGACTAAAACCATAACCGGGCTCCAGCTGGACAAGACAGGGATCAAGGCAGAGCTTGATATCCTAAGGGAAAGGTTCGCGGCTTCATTTTCTGCAGAGGAGCTATCCGGGTACCTTAACAGCGCAGTGGATACCTTCAACAGGCAGGAGAACACATCAGACCCAAACGTGAACTACATCATAAACGGGCTTGACCTTCAGCTGAAGGCGAAGCTTTTCAAGGACGACCAGGACAGGATGATGCTGACAGGTGCCGATATATCATCAAAAAGTGAAAACACAATAAGCACGCTTAACATTTCAATAAGGGCAGTACCAAAGATCTGAAGACAGATAAAGAAAGGAGGAATTTTGATGCCAAACGTAGGACAGGAGCTTCTAAACGTACCTTTCCCTGAAATGGTCCTGAAGCTCGCTTCAGCAATAGCAGAAGGCCAGTTTAAGCTTGACATGGTCAGCTGCAGGATAGCGAAGATGATGGGTGACCCGAAGCAGGCTTCGGTATCCCTTCCGGACCTCACAAGCGACGACAATGAAACCATCAAGACCTCTCTCATAGGCGCAGGCTTCCAGCCCACGTTCTACCAGTTCACGGACACGATAATCGAGGTGAAGATGGCTATAACAATGAACCAGACGTTCGAATCCACATTTTCAACCAGCGCTTCGGGTGGCTTCATGTGCTTTGCGGCATCCGTCAACGCATCCTTCTCGTCCAAGTATTCCTACAGCGTTGAGGGCTCAAGCCTCTTGAGGACAAAGATCACGCCGCTTCCTCCGAACACCTTCATGCAGAGGATACTGGACATGAAGGCGCAGAAGCTTCAGCAGGAATTCCAGCTTAAGCTGAAGCAGCAGGAGCTGGAGATGAAGAAGGCCGAGGCTGCGCTGAAGGTTGAGACTGACAAGATAGAAGAGGAGATCAAGAAGCTTGAGGAAACCAAACCTACTCCATAAGAAGATTAGAAGGAGGGAATAGCATGGGAATTGGACAGGAACTTCTGAACGTCCCCTTTCCACAGATGGTTTATCAGCTGGCTTCAGCCATAGCAAGGAGCCAGTCGCTGCTGGACAGGGAATCAATCGAGATACTCAAGGTAATGGGAAACAAGGAGCTTGCGCCGGTTTTCCTCCCCGCGATCAAGATCGAAGGCGGAGAGGTGGTTGAGGACGAGATAGAGACCTCAATGGTAGGTGCCGGCTTCCAGCCGACCTTCTACCAGTTCGCTGAAACCATAATCGAGGTGAAGATGGCTATAACCATGAGCCGCGAAACGGAGTACACCAGTGAGAGCAAGGGGGAGGTAAAGACCACGTCGACAACCTCGAAATGGTGGAACCTTTCAAGGAAGACAGTCGTAACCACAACACCAATAGATGCATCCTACTCGAGCAAATACAACTATACCCAGGAAGGCTCAAGCCTCATAAGGACAAGGCTTGTTCCGGTGCCGCCGAACTCCATAATACAAAGGCAGCTGGATATGAGGAGCCAGGCCATGCAGCTTATGTTCGAGCTTGACATGAAGAAGCTTGAGCTGGCACTTGAAGAGAAGAAGCAGGCGCTCATGAAGGAGATCGACGAATTGTAGAAGATGCAATAGGAATCTGCAGAATATGTTCGGTGGTGATCCAATGGCGGACAACGAAGAGAAGACCGATTTAAGGAAAAATATAATAGAAGCGTCACTGCTGCTCGATTCCGGACTGTTCGACGATGAGCCTGAGGTTGAAACCGCAGTGCTCGTAGCGGGAGGATCTGCAAGCGGGGAAGAGGATGCTGAAGGCAGCAGTGACGATGCCATGGATGCAGGCTTTTCAGTCACGGTCGATGATGAAAGGGCTGTCTCGGACACAAGGAAGGCACAGCTTGAAGCAATCAGATATTTTCTGAAATCAGAACCCGTCCAAAAAAATGCCGAGGCCAGAACGAAAGAGAAGCTTAAGGTGCCTGAAAAGCCAAAGGTGAAAGTGGCCAGGCCGCAGAATGGCATGCAGAAAAGGCCGAAAGAGGCTAAGTCAGACAAACCGCAGGAAAGGTCTAAAATGGCTTTGGAACGCAATGAAGGTCTCATAGGGACACGGGTAAAGGACAAGGACTCAGAAATCAAAATGGCAATAAGGGAAATGAAGTCCAGGCCCAGGAAGGAAGAAAAGCCCAAAAGGCAAGCTGCAGCTGAAAGCAAGGTCCCTTTGCCAGGATATGCAAAGAGGCGCAATGAAGTTAAAGACAAGGTCAAGCCGGATAAGCTGATGAAAATGGATATCAGGGATCTGAGATCCGGTATGGACATGAAGTCGATGATGGATATGGAGATGAATATTGAGCAGGAAGTCATGACGGAATACTTCAGGAGGTGACAGCTTGGACGAAAGAATTTTCGAGGAGGTTGCAAGGCAGCTTAAGTCTCTTCATAATGCCTCTTATGAGCTGATAAGGGAAGGAAGATATGATGAAGCAGGAAGGCTTCTCATCAGTGCAGGAGAGATATCAGGCATGACCGGCTACAGGGACGGGATGGGAATGAGCTGCATGAGCCTTTCCAACCTTGAGGCGGTAAAGGGTGACTGCATAAGGGCGATAGAGTATGCAAGGGCATCAGTTGAATACCTCAATGAGGGAACAGACCGTACCAGGGCAGAAGAGCTCCTTGGCAGGCTTTCTGTAGCTGCGGTTAAGCTAGGCATGGAAAAGGAGAGGAAGGGATGCTTTGATGAAGCCTTGGGCCTGTACTTTGCTGCACTTCCGAACCTTGAAGGAAAGAGAAGGGAAGCTGTCGAGAGGGAGATAGGCCTTCTGAAGGGAGTGCAGGATGGGCAATGTGATAGCTGAGGCTCTGGTAAGGTTCAACAAGGATGCGATAATTGAAATATCAAGAGGGAACCTCAAGGAAGCGCTTGTGATATTCGAGCAGAGCCTGGCAGTGGAGGAAAAGCTGAAGCTTGGTCCTGAGCTTCCCAAGACCCTTGTCAACATCGCAAACATCCATTTGCTGATGGGAAATCCTGAAAGCGCACTTGAAAATGCGGATAAGGCGATTGAAGCGTTCATGAAGCTTGGATGCAGGGAAGAGGAGGAGAAGGCGAGACTTCTTGCCGGAAGGATATGCATACGGCTTAAGGACCTGAAGAAGGCTTATGGGTATTTCAGCAGGGCTATTGAAAAATCAAAGGAAAGCGACATCAGGGGAGAGGCATATCTTGAGATGTCAGGCATCAGCTTCAGTATGAAGGACCACATGAAAGCCCAGGACCAGATCGGAAAGGCGATCGCCTATTTCGAGCATGCCGGAAGGCGGGACCTTCTGAAGACAGCATACCTTAAGCGCTCAGAATACTTCAGAAGCCTTAAGAAGGAAGATCTTGCAAGGCTTGATGTCATCAGGGCAAAAGGCCTGGAATCTGATATGGACATATGAAAAGGATGGTCCCTGAAATCTTCAGGGGCCATCCTTTTGCCAGTCAAAGCTCCTTCAGTTTCCTGTCCATGGACTTCAGGAGAAATATGGAGTCTGCCAGCCAGTAGGCTGCGGTTATTACCCAAACCATCCAGACAGGAGACTTGAGGAAAAGTACGAATACTATAGTCAGAGGCATCCTTATGAACCAGGAGGTGAAGAAGGATACCTTGAATGGAGTGCCTGTGTCACCCATTCCCCTCAGCACACCTGCGGAGACCATGGATGCCCCCATGGTGGGCTGCTCGAAGGCTCCGATTGCAAGGCATAGCGCCCCGAGCCTCACCACATCCTCCTCGCCGCCTGACACGAACATGGAGATCAGCTGCTGAGGAAACACAAGGAAGAGGAGGGATATGACACCCATTACCGCAGAGCCCATGATGACTGAGGTATAGGCGTATTCCCTCGCCCCGTCATGGTCACCCTCACCGACCTTCAGGCCGACAAGCGATGAAGCCGCAAGTGCGAACCCCCAGCCGGGCATGAAGGAGATCGACTCGATCATCGTGGCCATGGTGTTCGCTGCGAGGGCCTTCGTACCGAGCCCCACGATCATGAACTGCCCCAGCAGCCTGACAAGGCTTATCGAGCCCTCCTGCAGGGAAGCCGGAACCGACAACCTGAAGAATGACTTCAGCCTCTGTATATCAAGAGTCCTGATATGGGAAAGCCCAGGCTTGACCCTTGAACGATTCATCATGTAGGCGGCGCTGAATGAGAGGCCGAGAGCCTGGGCGATGACTGTGGCAATTGCTGCGCCCTGCACGCCAAGCTCAGGCATTCCCAGGTTTCCAAATATGAGGCCGTAGTCAAGGATGAGGTTTGTCAGTGTGGTTATGGCAGAAGCGGCAAAGGGGACCCTTGTATTTCCGTAGCCTCTTAGAACCGCGTTGACCGAGCTGAGTACCATGCTGAAGAATATTGCTACGGAAACGATCTTCAGGTAGCCTGAGGCGATCGTATGGACAGATGCCTCGGCGCCAGCCGCCCTGACGGCACTTCCCGCAAACAGGAATACGAGAACAGCTATAACGATGGCTGAGGCTACAGCAGCAAGGATACCAAGAGTTGCATACTCTTCAGCCCTTTTCAGCCTGCCTGCTCCGAAGCTCCTGGCCACAAGGCTTGTGGTAGCTATTGAAATTCCCATCCCAACGAAAATGTTGGAGACCGTAGCAACCATCTCTGCGCTGACGCCAATGGCTGCCAGGGCCTGGCTGCCTCCGTATCTTCCGACCATGACCGTGTCAAGCGTGAATACCAGCATGACGAGGACCTGCTCGAATACTGCGGGCAGGGCAAGCCTCAGTACATCCCTTGCCGAGGACCTTGAGAAATGCATGCTATACCACTTGGAACACGAAGAACTTCAGGTAGTAGGTCTCATCCGAGGTCATGAGTATCGGGTGGTCTGCGCTCTGTGTCCGAAACTCGACCTGACGGAGCGTCCTTCCTGCGTCTCTCGCTGCTTCAACTATGGTTTCCCTGAGAAGCTCCTCGCTCATGAAGTGGGAGCACGAGCAGGTGACAAGGAAGCCGCCATCCCTGACCAGCTTTATTCCCCTGAGGTTTATCTCCTTGTAGCCCCTTCTTGCTCCGGCTATGCTGTCCCTTGACTTTGTGAAGGCAGGCGGGTCGAGTATTACCACATCGTACTTCCTGCCTTCTTTTGCCCATACGGGAAGAATGTCGAATGCGTTGTGGACTTCGAAGCTTACCCTGTCCTCAAGGCCGTTCAGTTCAGCGTTTTTCCTGGCAAAATCGATGGCATGCTGAGATATGTCCAGCCCGAGGACTGACTTTGCACCTGCGATCCCGGCGTTTAGTGCGAAGGAGCCTGTATGGGTGAAGCAATCCAGGACCTCTGCACCTTTTACCAGTCTGTGTATCGCCTTCCTGTTCTCCTTCTGGTCAAGGAAGAAGCCTGTCTTCTGTCCGTTATCTATGTCTACGATATATCTGACGCCATTTTCAATGATCTCCACCATGGTATCAAATGGCTCTGTCAGGAATCCCTTAGTCTCTTCCATTCCCTCGAGGGCCCTTACAGCGACGTCGCTTCTCTCATAGACACCCCTTGCTCCATGGTCCTTCATCAGGATATCCACGATATCCTTCTTGAACCTGTCAATACCGAGGGCAAGGCTCTGGATGACATATATATCTCCGAATTTGTCGATTGTGAGGCCGGGAAGGAAGTCAGCCTCGCCGAAGACCATCCTGCAGCTTGTTGTGTCTATGACCCTGGACCTGTAGTCAAAGGCGTTCTTAAGCCTCATCCTCAGGAACTCGTAGCCTATCTCGTCCTCCTGATTCCTTGTCATGAGGCGGATCGAGATCTTGGAGCTGTCGTTGATGAAGCCCTTGCCGATGAACCTGCCCCTTGAGTTGTAGACCTCGATGATGTCGCCGTTGGTATATTCTCCGTCGTAGCCTTCTATCTCATCGGTATAGATCCAGGGATGGCCCTTTTCAGCCTTTCTTCCCTTTCCTTGTTTTAGGTAGAACTTTGTAAGCATTGTCTTCTCCTTCGAACGGACATTATCCGCCACTAAAATATTGTGCTTTAGCTGAACAGACCTTCTATCTCCTTTTCAGTAAGCTTTCCAAGTATGGTTTCTCCAGGCTTTATTACCGAGTCGACCATATCCTTTTTCCTTTCCTGAAGCGATACTATCTTCTCTTCGATCGTACCTGCCGTGATGAACCTGTATACCTGGACCTTGTTCTTCTGGCCTATCCTGTACGCCCTGTCTGTCGCCTGGTCCTCCACCGCCGGATTCCACCACGGGTCGAAATGCACCACGACATCAGCTTCGGTGAGGTTGAGGCCTGTTCCTCCTGCCTTGAGGGATATGAGGAATATGTTCCGTTCTCCGTTCTGGAAGGAATTGACAAGGTCGATCCTGTCCCTTGAATCCACTCCGCCGTCAAGATAGAGGCAGGGATGACCGTTTGCCTCAAGCTCCCGGCGTATTATCGCCAGCATGGAGGTGAACTGTGAGAATACCAGAACCTTGTGGCCGCCCTTTATGCTTTCATCGACAAGCTCCATGAGAGCATCCAGCTTCGCGCTCCTGCCCCTGTACCCGTCGACCACAAGAGCCGGATGGTTGCAGGTCTGTCTGAGCCTGGTAAGGAGTGAGAGTATCTTTATGTGGCTGTGCCTTGACTCCCCTGTGATCTCCTTCTTAGCTTCAGAAAGCTTTGCGACGTACACCTTCTTCTGTGACTCGTCCATGTCAAGGAGGAGCCTGGTCTCTATCTTGTCGGGCAGCTCCTTCAGGACGTCCTTCTTCAGCCTTCTCAGGATGAACGGCTTCACGTGTGAAACCAGGTTCCTGAGGGCATCCTTGTCGCCATCGGAGGTTATTGGCTTCTCGTACCTCTCCAGGAACCTTCTGTGTGTACCAAGATAGCCTGGCATGAGGAAGTCGAATATGGACCAAAGCTCCGTGAGGGTATTCTCCACCGGAGTTCCTGTCATTGCAAGCCTGTACCTGGATTTGATAGACTTTACGCTCTTTGCCGCTGATGTCACCGGGTTCTTTATATGCTGGGCCTCGTCAAGTATGCAGTAATTGAAGTCCATATCCGCATAGAGGTCCTGGTCCTTCCTTACAAGGGGATAGGAGGTGAGGACTATATCGTGGTCTCCAGCAAGTGTGACAAGGGTTTCCCTGGTCTTTCTGGAGCCGTCTACTACAAGGACCCTGAGACCGGGGCCGAACTTCTCGATTTCAGCCTTCCAGTTGTATACTAGGCTTGTGGGTGCCACAACAAGGGACGGGAGAGACTTGTCTCCGCTGTCAATGAGCGTTATGACCTGAAGTGTCTTTCCAAGTCCCATGTCATCGGCCAGTATCCCGCAGAGTCCGCCTGATTCAAGGGCCTTCATCCACTTTACACCTGTCTTCTGGTAATCCCTGAGCACGGACCTGTAGTTCGCAGGTATCCTGAAGTCGAAGGATTTAGGGTCCCTTATCCTCGCGATCATCTCGCTTACATGAGCATCCTTGCTGAAGTGTATGCCGGTGTCCTTGAGAGCTTCTTCAAGATAAAGCGCCCTGCTCACAGGAACCTGGATGCTTCCATCCTTCAGGTCCTTTTCCTTAAGTCCAAGGCTTGTTGCTACCTCGCTGAGGGCCTTGAGGCTTGAGTCAAGCGTGTCGATGAACGTGCCGTCCTTCAGACGGTGGTACTTCCTTCCGTCCTTCGAGGACCCAAGGATCTCCAGCAGCTCATGCGAGGAAAGGCCTTCAGGAAGGTCGAAAGAAAACTCAAGGTAGCTGGCTCCGTCCTTTGAAGACAGCGATATTCCTGGTGAGGATGCACCCTTTGAAGTGATCTTCCTGAAATCGTCGCTGTAGTATACCTCAGCCCTTTCCTTCAGGAGCGGGAGACCTTTTGTCAGGAAGACCCATATCTCCTCATCGCCGTCAAGGTACATATGGTCCATGAAAAGCCTGAACTCACAGTCCTCGAAGACGCTCATTATCTCCTCTTCCCTCGGGATGTCCCTTACGATTACTATTCCGGTCTCCTTCATGAGGATCTCATTCCCCAGATTGTCCCTGACCAGAGTGTCGCTGTTCTCCCTTACGGTATAGTCTCCATACCTGAACTTCAGCTTGGCTGTTATGCTGTTCTCGTGGATATCAAGATAGACCTCAGGCCTGAGCTCCTCGGTTATTATCTTTTCCTGTAGCGCACCGTCCAGGATGACCTGGCCTGTCCTTCCAAGCTCGGGAAGGACGCCCGAAAGGAATTTGTCCCTCAGGTCTTGTGGTATGGGGATGAATCCGCCATCCTCCTTCTGGAGTATCGTAGAGTTGATCGTCCTTATTGTCTTAAGCTCCCTGTCGGGTACTATACCGAGGATCCCGGGCTCATGGAATACAGCAGCGGTCTCATCAAGAAAATGGCAGCCTTTGTCGAGCTTAACCCTTAAAGACAGATTGCCTGACTTCTCGCTGATACTGTAGCTTATCTTCGGTGACACATCTGAAACCACAACAGGCTCTTTCCTGACTCCGGTCATACCGCCTGCGAAGGGACTGGTATAGTGGATGGTTTCACCGACAAGGATCCTCAGGACCTTCTTCAGCATCTGAGGTGAAAGGAGGAACCGGTCTCCCCTGACAACTGTCCTGGATTTTACGTATGGATCTGATGGGACTGAAAGTACCAGATAGATGCTGTAAAGATATTCGAAAAGCTCATCGTAGGGCTTGTCTGCCTTGATCAGTCCTTCAGACCACCTGTCCAGGAACTCGTCCATGCTTTTTTCAAAATGCAGCTTGTCCTTCCCGGATCGTATCCTAAGAGAGGTAGTTGTATCAAAGCCATCCTCTTCTTCAAGGAAGACCTCGATTTCCAGCTCTTCCGGAGATACGTCAAGAGTGGCCGTCGAGATCCCCTCTATGAGAGCCCTGGCTGACCTTCCCGACTGGACAGGGGGTTTGCCCTGCCTGAATATGTTCACCTGTCTTCCCAGGTCCACCCTTTCAAGTGACATGAGGGTAGCGAGGACATGCTTGCATGCCTCTCCGCTGGATTCATAGGAGGGGCATGAGCAGTAATAGTCCTCGACCGCTCCGCCAGCTCCCATTTCAATGTAGGTGCTGTATAGCTTCGTGCCCTTTACTGTAGACCTTACCTGAGTTCCGCTTACGTTTAGCGCGGTGACTCTTCTGTCCCTGGAATATATTGAGGCTCTGTCGTAGACGGCTGATGAACCTGCCAGCTCGACGAGATATTGCCTTGAGAACGTCATCTTCTGTACCTTCCTTCGGATCCTTAGTTGAAATTTACCATTATGCATTCAAGAAAGCTTTCTTGAATGCCACCTATCATTTTACCACAAAGTCATCCGGATACAAAATCAAAGGCGATTTAAATTCCTGATGCAATCTCCCGGACCAGGTTCTCCGGAACCATATACTTAAGATGAAGTCTTTAAAGATATTTTTTTAAACCGGTAAACAACATGAAAAGGTTTTGATATAATGAAGGTGGACAGATTCTTGAATTTGTAAATGAATGAAGAACAAGGAGGAGCGAAATGGGCAGCAGAGTGCTGGAAAAATTCTTGAGGGAAAATCTGGCGGAGCTTAAATCGAAGGGACTCTACAACGAGATAAACATCCTTGACGGGGCTAACGGACCGGTGATTGAAATCGGAGGAAAGGAATTCATAAACCTTTCATCAAACAACTATCTGGGGCTTGCCACAGACAAGAGGCTGAAGGAAAAGGCTGTGGAGGCGACCAACAGGTATGGTGTGGGCGCAGGTGCAGTAAGGACGATAAACGGAACGCTTCAGGTCCACGACGAGCTCGAGAAGAGGATCGCAAGGTTCAAGGGGACTGAGGCGGCAATTGCATTCCAGAGCGGCTTCAACTGCAATATGGGTGCGATTTCCGCGATAATGACAAAGGATGATGCCATACTGTCTGATGAGCTGAACCATGCATCGATAATCGACGGGTGCAGGCTGTCAGGGGCGAAGATAATAAGGGTCAGGCATCAGGATATGGATGACCTGAGGGCCAAGGCGAAAGAGGCCATAGAATCAGGTCTTTACGGGAAACTCATGTATATTTCTGACGGAGTCTTCTCAATGGATGGAGACGTAGCTGACATAAACGGGATAGTTGAAGCCTGCAGGGAATATGACCTCATAAGCTACATCGATGATGCCCATGGCTCAGGGGTAATGGGTAAGGGAGCTGGTACCGTCAAGCATTTCGGGCATTCGAAGGACATAGACCTCCAGATGGGGACGCTTTCGAAGGCTATAGGAGTAGTCGGAGGCTATGTGGCGGGAACAAAGGACCTCATAGACTGGCTGAAGGTCAGGGCAAGGCCGTTCCTCTTCTCGACCTCCATGACGCCTGCAAGCGCAGCGGCATGCATTGAAGCCATAGATATCATGGAGGAAAGCACCGAGCTTCACGACAGGCTCTGGGAAAACGGGCTGTACCTCAAGAAGAGGCTGAAGGAGATGGGCTTCAACATCGGCAATTCTCAGACGCCGATCACTCCCGTGATAATAGGGGACGAAGTAAAGGCGCAGAGATTCTCGAGGAGGCTTTTCGAGGAAGGCGTGTATGCCAAGGCCATAACATTCCCGACTGTGCCCATGGGAACAGGAAGGATCAGGAACATGCCTACTGCCGCACATACGACAGAAATGCTGGACATTGCCCTTTCAGCCTACGAGAAGGTAGGCAGGGAACTCGGAGTCATATAAGGGGAGACTTTTTTGTATGAAGAACATACTGGTAACCGGAGCGCTTGGCCAGCTTGGCTCAGAGCTTGTAGCACACCTTCGGGGCATTTACGGGACCTATAATGTACTCGCAACTGACATCAGGAAGCCCCAGGAGGGGACAAGGGTAGCCGAGGGTCCGTTTGAACTGCTTGACGTTACAGATGGCAGCGGGTTCATGGAGGTCACAGGGAAATATAGGCCTGACACGATAATTCATCTTGCGGCGCTTTTGTCCGCAACCGCAGAAAAGGATCCAATGCTTGCATGGAACATAAACATGGGGGGGCTTCTGGCAGGCCTTGAAGCTGCAAGGGAAGTCGGGGCAAGCTTCTTCACTCCGAGCTCCATCGGCGCATTCGGGCCATCGACGCCAAAGGTCATGACTCCACAGGATACCATACAGAGGCCAAGGACGATATACGGGGTGACGAAGGTATCAGGCGAGCTCCTTTGCGACTACTACCACCTGAAGTTCGGAGTTGATACCAGAGGAGTGAGGTTTCCCGGGCTGATAGGGTATGTAACACCGCCGGGCGGCGGGACAACGGACTATGCCGTGGATATATTCTATGATGCCATAAGGAAGAAAAGCTACACCTCGTATATAGCTGCAGGCACATTCATGGACATGATGTACATGCCGGATGCCCTTAAGGCAGTGGTTGACCTTATGGAGGCTGACCCGGGAAAACTCGTGCACAGGAACGCATTCAACATCACAGCCATGTCATTTGATCCTGAAATGGTGGCATCTGAGATAAGGAAGCACATACCGGAATTCAGGCTGGAATACGAGGTGGACCCTGTGAGACAGGGGATTGCAGATTCATGGCCGAACAGCATGGACTGCTCGGCAGCTTCCCTTGAATGGGGCTTCAAGCCGTCCTACGACCTGGAAGGAATGGCTGCCGACATGCTTTTTCAGCTTCGGAAGAAGCTTGCTGTAACATAGGAAGAGAAACTGGAGGAATATTAATGGATGAGAAATTTCTGATAGTCAACAGCAGGATACTGCCTGAGGTCTTTTCCAAGGTGCTTGAGGTAAAGAGCCTGCTGCATACGGGAAAGGTCAAGGATATAAGCGAGGGTGTCAAGGTTGTCGGGATATCGCGCAGCGCCTACTACAANNATCAACTTCCTTGTAAACCATGAGCCGGGATCGCTTTCCAGGGTTCTGGACAAGCTAGGCGAGGTAAAGGCGAATATCGTGACTATAAATCAGGACATACCTATCAACAATGCCGCCAGTGTCAACCTTACCATCGACATGGCTGAAATGGTAATGGACATCAAGGAGCTCATGGACTCTTTAAGCGGCGAGGATTTCATAATAAAGATGCAGCTTATCGCGGTTGAATAGGAACTTCACGGATTGTTAACATTGTAGCGCACTATACCTTTGACATTTTTGCTATACTCAAACTGACAGGAGGTGCACTAAATGGAAGTAAAATACTTTTCCTTCATTGGTGACATATTTGGATTCATATTCCCGCTGATCATATTCTTTGTGATCGCAAATACGATAAAGAACGCATCTGAGGCACAGAGGAAGGCGCAGAGAGGTGGGTCAAGGGGCAATGTCTGGCAGGACCCGACAATGCAGCAGAACAGGAATACCCAGGGAACGACACAGGGAAGAAGCACTGCGACCAGGCAGGAACCATGGAACGACCTCGGCAAGATGATACAGGGCTACATATTCGAGGAGCCGGAGGCTGCGAAGCCCATTCAGAGAAGCTCATCAAGGAACCAGCCTTCGATGAAGGAGAGCCAGACCGTCATGAGAGACCAGATGAAGGCGGAAAGGGACCTGAGGTACGAGGGTGACAAGTATACAGGAGCCTCATCTCCAAAGAACCAGGGAACAAACACCATGAGGGATGGCCAGACGGTACTCAGGGAGCAGATGAAGAAGGAAAGGGACAAGAGGTATGCCGGCGACCAGGACAAGACGAGGGTCACTGCAGCACCTGCTGATGGAAAGGCACAGGCTGCTTTTGACACCTACATACCTCCAAGAAGCGACAGCTTCATAGCGGGAATGGGGAACACATACCTTAAATATGCTGACCAGTTCCTGAGAGCCGGAGACAGCTACCTTAACTACAAGCCAGGCGGACTTTACGGGTACAGCTCCAAAAGCTACGAGGAAGCCCTGAAGAAAACCGATGCGATCAAAGCCAGGGAGTCAGCAGCTGCAAAGCTTTGAGACTGACCAAAAGGGGGAGCAGCGAATGCTTCCCCTATATTTTTCGTGAAATGCGGCATTACTGCTTTTGCTGACAAAAATCCCATAATAAAGTAATATTTATATGTAAAACATTTTAACGCTGGGAGAGATTGATATGGATAAGGACAGGATAGAGAATGCGGTCAGGGAGATACTCATAGGAGTCGGTGAGGACCCGGACAGGGAAGGCCTTCAGGATACTCCCAAGAGGATCGCCAGGATGTACGAGGAGATCTTCTCCGGGATAGGAGAGAATGCCGAGGACCATCTGCAGGTGTATTTCCAGGATGAAAAGTACGAGGAGCTGGTGCTTGTCAAGGACATACCCTTCTACTCCATGTGCGAACATCATCTTGTGCCGTTCTTCGGAGTGGCCCATGTGGCATACATCCCAAAGAGCGGGAGGCTTACAGGCTTAAGCAAGCTTGCAAGGGTCGTGGAGACAGTGTCCAGGCGTCCCCAGCTTCAGGAAAGGCTTACTGCCGAGGTTGCAGACATCATCATGAAGAAGCTTGAGCCATACGGTGCCATCGTTGTAATCGAGGCGGAGCACATGTGCATGACGATGAGGGGTGTGAAGAAGCCGGGATCCAAGACGGTCACTTCAGCCATACGCGGAATATTCAACAAGGACTCCAAGTCCAGGGCTGAAGTCCTTTCAATGATAAACAAGGGGCACTAGAGATGGGTATAGAATATTCTAGCAGGATAAGGAGGCTTTACTTCCAGGGGAGGGAGCTCGAGCTTGGCAGGAAGACCCTGATCATGGGTATCCTGAATGTCACTCCTGATTCGTTCTCCGATGGCGGCGACTTCATAAGTCCTGACGCGGCGATGGAAAGGGTAAGGAAAATGATTGAGGAAGGCGCTGACATCATCGATGTCGGCGGCGAATCATCAAGACCAGGCCATGAGAGGATAACCGAGGAGGAAGAGCTTAGGAGGGTAATACCTGTAATAAGAAGGATCAGGGAAGAATCAGACATCCTAATATCCCTCGACACCATAAGGAGCAGGGTTGCCGAAGAGGCGCTGAAGGCAGGAGCTAACATCATAAACGACATATGGGGACTGCAGCTGGACAGGGAAATGGCTGACGTTGCCAGGCGATTTGATGCGCCGGTCATCGTCATGCACAATCAGGACGGGACAGAATATGACGGTGATATGGTGGATTCGATGAAGGGATTCTTCAGGAGATCCATAGAGATCGCTGACAGGGCAGGTCTTAGGCGTGACCTTATAATACTTGACCCGGGCTTCGGATTCGGCAAGACAGCAAGGCAGAACCTGGACCTCATGCCGAGGATCTCGGAGCTTCTTGAGCTAAACTACCCGATACTGCTCGGTACTTCAAGGAAATCAATGATAAACATGGTGCTTAACCTGCCTCCGAAGGAAAGGGTGGAGGGAACCATAGCTACCACCGTGCTTGGGATAGTGCAGGGAGTGGACATAGTCAGGGTACATGATGTGCTTGAGAACGCAAGGGCGGCTGCAATGACTGACGCCTGCGTGAGGAGGTAGGATGGACAGGATAATAATGAAGAACATGGCTTTCCACGGAAACCACGGAGTGCTTCAGGAAGAGAAGGTGCTTGGTCAGAAGTTCTTCGTGGACTGCATATTAAGCCTTGACCTTTCAAAGGCAGGGAAGAATGACGACCTGAATGAGACCGTCAGCTACAGCGAGGTGTATGACAGGATAAAGGTCATCATGGAAGAGGAAAGGTACGACCTCATCGAGGCGGTCGCTGAGAGGATATGCAGTGCTGTCCTTGATAATCACGAAAAGGTGATGAAGGTGGAGGTTGCTGTGAGGAAGCCTGAAGCTCCGGTAAAGGGCATATTCGACTATTTTGCCGTTGAGTTGGCAAGGGAGAGGGAATAGATGGCAAAGGTCTGCCTCAGCCTCGGGACAAACATGGGAGACAGGCTGAAAAACCTGAGAGAAGCGCTTGACCTCCTTGAAGAGAAGGTTCATATCGGAAGGGTATCCTCTGTTTATGAGACTGAGCCATGGGGCTTCGAGGACCAGGACAGGTTTCTTAACATCGCAGCCTCAGGAGACACGGACCTTGGCCCGTTGGAGCTTCTCTCCTTCACCCAGGGCGTTGAAGCATCGATGAAGAGAGTCAAGACTGTAAGGTATGGCCCAAGGGTTATAGACGTGGACATACTCCTTTATGAAGGGGTCGAGATGGATACTGAGAGGCTTACCATTCCCCACCCAAGGATGAGGGAAAGGGCATTCGTGCTGGTTCCGCTCATGGAGATTGCAGAGGATGATGCCATTCCCGGAGAGAGCATTTCAATGCTCCTTGAGAAAGCCGGGAGTGAAGGAGTCATATGCTTCAGGGAGGCGCCATGGAAAGGCTGAATGCGATACTCAGGGACCCGTTCTTTCAGGAGAACATAAGAAGGACCAATGAAAGGGAGAAGGACCGCATATTCTGTAGGCATGGACTTGACCACCTTGTGGATGCGGCAAGAGTCTTGTACATACTGGCCCTGGAGGAAGGGCTTGAGGTTTCAAAGGAAACAGCATACACGGCTGCATTCCTTCACGACCTTGGAAGATGGGTGGAATACGATACGGGACGTGACCACGCAGAGGCGAGCGCGGAGCTTTCTATAGGCCTGCTTGATGGCCATGGCTTTAGCGGAAATGAGAAGGAGACCATACTTTTGGCTATAAGAGGCCACAGGGTGAAGGGTGCTGAAGGGATCCTGACAGATGCCATGTACCGTGCGGACAAGCTGTCAAGGCCATGCACCACATGCCCATCTCTTGCGCAATGCAAGAGGTTCGGCAGCAAAGAGAAGGCAGAGATAGAATATTGAATTGGGAGAGGATCATTTGAAGACGTTCAGGATAAGCAACAGGAAGAAGATCACAGACAGGATGGAGGACGGAAGCCTGCTCATAATGATGGCAGGTAGGGCTCCGAAGAAGACAGCTGACGAGTCATACGCATACACACCGAACAGGAACTTCCTTTACCTCACCGGAGTTGATGAGGAAGAGGTGGTCATGACCGTCAAGAAGTGCGGAGATGAGATAACCGAAGCGCTTTTCATAAAGAGAAGGGACGAGACAAAGGTCAAGTGGGTAGGCGAGACAATAAGCCCTGAAAGGGCTAAGGAGGTTTCAGGCATCGAGGATATCAGGTATCTTGATACCCTTGAGGAGCATATCCACGGCCTTATATCAAAGGGTGAAGTCAGCACTGTGTGGCTCGACCTTGAGAAGGACGGATTCCTGTCACCGGACCAGCCGGGCATGGCCATGGCTAAGGAGCTCAAGGGCAAGTACCCTCAGCTTTCCATGAAGGATGTGTTCCCTCTCCTTTCGGCCGCAAGGATGATAAAGGAGCCTCATGAGGTGGACAACATAAGGAAGGCCATCAGCATAACAAAGGAAGGCATATACAACCTTATGAGGAATGCAAGGCCCGGCATGAAGGAATACCAGCTTGAATCGTACTTTGA
Organism: Clostridiaceae bacterium UBA6085; assembly: GCA_002428605.1. Lineage (GTDB taxonomy): Bacteria > Bacillota > Clostridia > Clostridiales > Clostridiaceae > Youngiibacter. The sequence continues at coordinate 55,453 of DIXH01000066.1, read as the reverse complement.
TTTCGTGCTGAAGCATGAGGGCGTAAAGGATTTTGCATTTGATACGATAATGGCGTCAGGCTCAAATGCAACCGTTCTGCACTATGTGGCAAACGATGCCAAGGTGCTTGACGGCGAGCTGGTAATGCTCGATCTCGGCGCGACACATGAGTATTACAGTGCCGACATATCGAGGACATTCCCTATAAACGGAAAATTCACGGAAAGGCAGAAGGAATTCTACAACCTTGTCCTGAAGGCGCAGCAGGAGGTAATCGACGCATTGAAGCCGGGACTGCAGTGGTCTGAGATCAACGGCATAGTCCACAAGGTATATGCCGAAGAACTGAAATCCATGGGAATCATAGAGAAGGACGAGGAAGTGAAGGACTACTACTACCACGGCACATCACATCATCTCGGATTGAATACCCATGATGTTGGCTCAAGGGACCTTGCCCTAGAAGAAGGAATGGTACTTACGGTGGAGCCGGGAATCTATGTTGCAAAGGAAGGCATCGGCATAAGAGTGGAGGAAGATGTCCTCATAACTCGCGATGGCTGCGAGGTCCTTTCAAAGGACATCATAAAGACAGTGGAAGAAATCGAAGAATTCATGGCCAGGAGGCAGCATCATGGCTAAGAGGAAATGGTCAAAACTTGAGATCGAGGCATTCAGGAAGAAAAACGGACAGGGCTTCTACTACAACAAGGAGGACTCGAACATCCTGGTGCCCAAGTCCTTCGGGATCGGAAGGACCTTCAACTGGGCAAACCCGGTATCATGGGCTGTCATGGCAGTCCTCATCGGGTTTTTGATCTACAGCCTTGTGACGAGATAAGAAAGAAAACAGATAACGGATAACATATGGAAAGATAAAGGAACAGGACCTGCAATCAAATTTTGCAGGTCCTGTTCCTTTATCGGCATATTTTATTCTATCGACTGGATCGATTCCTCAGCAAGGTCGAACTTGTCTATAAGCTTCCTTACCGCCTTTTCGCACTGGTCCTTCCTGACAAGGACGGAAATCTTGATCTCTGATGTGCTTATGAGCTCTATGTTGATCTTCTCTTCAGCAAGCGCATCGAACATGTCAGCTGCAACTCCGAAGTTCGTTATCATGCCTGCTCCTACTATGCTTACCTTTGCAACGTCGTCATCGCAGGTAACATCCTTGGCGCCTATCTTTACAATGACTTCCTTCATTACACTGAGGGCCTCTTCCATCTGGTCCCTGTCAAGGGTGAAGGTGATGTCGTTGAGGCTTCCTTCCCTTGAGATCTGGACGATCATGTCAACATTTATCGACTTGTCAGCCAGGGTCTTGAATATATCCTTAGCCACTCCTGGCCTGTCCGGAACATCGTATACTGTGAATCTTACCGATTTCTTATCAAAGGCCACTCCGCTTACTACTATATCATTCTCCATATCTGAAACCTCCTGGACTATTGTACCTTCTTCGTGGTTGAAGCTTGAACGGACATGTATCTTGACCTTGTGGATCTTGCCGAACTCGACTGACCTTGGCTGAAGAACCTGGGCTCCGAGGCTTGCAAGCTCCAGCATCTCATCATAGGTTATGGTCGAGAGCTTCTTTGCGTTCTTCACAAGTCTCGGGTCTGTCGTATAGACTCCGTCAACATCAGTGTAGATCTCGCATATGTCGGCTTTAAGGGCCGCTGCAAGAGCCACAGCAGTAGTATCTGAGCCGCCGCGTCCGAGGGTGGTGATGTCATTGTCGATGGTTATTCCCTGGAAGCCTGCTACAATTACTATCTTTCCTTCATCAAGCTCCTTTTCGAGCCTTGACGAGGTTATATCCATTATCCTTGCCTTGCTGAATACGCCATCTGTCTTTATTCCGGCCTGGGGACCTGTCAGGGATATTACCGGCTCTCCAAGGGCATGTATTGCCATGGCTAAGAGAGATATGGAGACCTGCTCTCCTGTCGAGAGAAGCATATCCATTTCCCTTACAGAGGGGTTTTTTGACACTTGCTTTGCAAGGTCTATCAGATGGTCGGTGCTGTCACCCATGGCTGACACGACAGTTACTACCTGATGGCCTTTTCTCTTCGTTTCAACTACCCTGTTTGCTACTCTCCTGATGCATTCTGCATCAGCAACGGAACTTCCGCCGAATTTCTGAACGATAATACTCATAATTCCACCTTTTTCCTGCGTTTTTTCCATCTGAATATCCTGCAGGATTTATGCATCCGCAGGAAGGACACTTGCGTTTTGATTTCCATGATTATAGCACCATAGGACGCCCTATTGCAATAGCATTATCAGCACTTGGAAAAAAACGGGTGCCAATTATGAAAAAAATTCCCGGATATTCTCCGGGAATATTTATTACAATTGTTGATTTATTATTTGCCGGCAGTCAGGATGTTGACTATCCTGGCATCCACCTGTACAGGATAGGACTCGCGGACAGTTCCGGTGATCTCGACCTCCACTGTCATGCCCTTGGCGAGAAGTCCGGGAGCCTTAGACATCTTCTTTCCGTCCTTGTAATAGAGAGTGTCACTGGTAAGGTAAACCGACGCCTTGTCGAACTGAAGACCGGTGTCTTTACTCTCTTCAACCAGTATGTTTCCTGTGATCCCGTCGAAGGTGACCTCTGTTATTTCACCCCTGATGTCAGGCTTGAAGTTCCTGAGCGCGGTGCCCATCCCTGAATAAAGGAATACGCCTGTCATTATTGCAGCCGCAAATATCGCGACATATACCGGCATTTTGTTCTTCATATTCATCACCTCACAGGATACCTGCATTTGAAAAGCTGCCATAGAAATAGACGGCAGCAATCGTAATTATAATCATGAGCATCGAGTATAATGCCAGTTTGATCCTTCCAGCCAAAGCTACCACTTCCTTTCACATACTGATTATTGCAGAAAGGAAGCTGCTATGGATTACAAAAGGATTAATATTCCGTCTGATTGCAAAAAGAAGCCCCGCAAATAAATGCGGGGCGCAGGGTTTGTTATTTGACTGTCAGTGCAAGTGCTTCCTTGTTCGCAAAGGATGCCTTTATGGCTTCGATGATGTTTCCGTGTGCATCGTTAAGGCTCATGGTTGCGCTTGCTGTAACTTCAGCAAGGTCAGCCTTCTCGTCTGCTGTCAGGGCATCGTACTTAGCCTTGTCGGCTGCATCTTCGCTTCCGTCCTTGAGAGGTCTTCCGTTCCTGTCAGAAGTGTATTTCTTGAACCAGGTCTCGATCTCAGCTACGGTCATCCCTGTGAAGAGCTCCTCGTATGCGTCCATCTGCTCATGCCATGTGCTTATTCCTACCTTGTAGTCTGCTCCTCTTTCCCTCTTTGACTTCCAGAGCTTGACCTCTGCCTTGAAGTTGTCCTCTGTGTCAGGAGTCTTTCCGTCTACCTTCTCGTCATGGTTCTCGTCGAAGTTGTATCCGCCCTGTCCCGGCCATCCGCTGAAATGAGGCATTCCTGCTCCGTCATAGTTAGGGGATGCAACTTCAAGCTGGTCGATGTGGATGTATGCAATCTTTCCATCCTTGTCGAACAAAGTGTTGACAACTACTTCATTGAAGCTGTAGACCTGAGTGTCAGTGTCATCCTTGCCCGGGCCTATCCTAGGCATGAAGCTTACTCCGAATCCTGATGATGCAGCTTCTGTTATCTTGAGCTGCTGCTTGTTGGCATATGCGTTCTTTATCGCTTCTATTATATTTCCATGTGCATCTGTAAGGCTTATCGTAGCCGTTGCAGTGATTTCAGCAAGGTCAGCCTTCTCGTCAGCTGTCAGAGCATCATACTTAGCCTTGTCGGCTGCATCAGTGCTTCCGTCCTTGAGAGGTCTTCCATTCCTGTCTGATGTGAACTTCTTGTTCCATTCCTCTATCTCAGCTATTGTCATTCCGACGAACATCTTCTGGAATGAATCCATCTGGTCCTGCCAGGTGCTTATTCCAACCTTGTACTCATCGCCTCTCTGTCTCTTGGTCTTCCAGAGAGCAACCTCAGCCTTGAAGGTGTCATCCGTTGCGGCAGTCTTTCCATCAACCTTTTCATCGTGGTTCTCATCTACGTTGTAGCCTGTCTGTCCCGGCCATCCGCTGATGTGGGGCATTCCTGCTCCGTCATAGTTGGGGGAAGCAACCTCGAGCTGGTCTACATATATGTAGAGTATCTTTCCATCCTTGTCGAAAAGTACATCAGCATATACATTGTTGAAGCTCCATACCTGGGTGTCGGTGTCATCCTTGCCAGGGCCTGTCCTTGCAACATTGGAGAATCCGAGTCCGTGGAATATGGTGGATGCAGTGACTTCACCAGGCTTGGTGTTGTCGACTATCGGCCATGGATTTGCTGTGGGGTCAAGTGCGTTCTTAACTGCGTAGATCAGGCCGCGGCTTGAAACTGTAGCGCCTGCTACCACGTCGACATCTGCAGAGTTCTTCTCAACGAATTTCGCAGGAAGCTGTGCGACAGCATTGCTTCCAATTCCCTGTGTCTCCTTGTCGCCCTTCGCCTCCACCTTGGTGATCTTGTCGCCTTCCATGGTTACTGTAACTGTAACGTCTCCTCCGTAACCCTTGCCCGTACCGGTAAGCGTCTTGGTCTCTGCTTTCGTTCCGCATGCAGATAGGCTTGCTATCATCGCGGTCGTCAGAATGATGGCTGTCAGTTTTTTCATAATTCCCCTCCGTTTGTTATTTTTTTTGGTGGCAGGAAATATGTCACCAGGTTTGAAACTATATTGACGATTGTTAACCAATATATAAAATAATGGTTAATCTATTAACAATTATAGCACTCCATTTAAACCTTTACAACGGGAGTTTGAGGTGATTCAGCCTTGAAATATCGATATATATAAATTTTCACTTACATGAACACCGGAGACAATGTTAAAAATTTTTATCAAATGTAGCGGTTTTCAAGGGGAATCTGGATCGGTGCAGGAATTGACGGGACTTAGAAAATGAATTAATATATAAAATAATGAATAAATATTTATATTTTATTCAATTGTAAATTGTTGACGGCAGTAGAATTTAGACCAGATCGATTTGGGGCAATGCTCAATTTCTGAACGAAATATGAAGCCAGGTGATAGAAAAGAGAGCAAAAATGAAACCGCCCCGGAAAGCTTCCGGAGCGGAACACCTGATGGTGGAGCTAAGGGGGCTCGAACCCCTGGCCTCTTGGATGCCATCCAAGCGCTCTCCCAGCTGAGCTATAACCCCATCCCCCATATTATATGACAACATCCTGATGTTTGGAAGAGGGGATCCAAGGCAGGGCCTGTTTGCATAATATGAATATGAGCAATTAAATATTGACATGGCAGTGCCCGGGGTATAGAATTCATAGGAAGAACTTTAATTCAGTCCCGAGAGGCTGAGAAGAGATTACGAAATGAATATTGCAATGGTAAGGATACGCCGATTTATACCGGAGTGTCATATCCATGCAACCAGGAAAGATTCGTAAATCCTTTTTTGCCGCGGTGAAAAAGGATTTTTTGTTATATTGCAGGCATTTTCATATTGAAATCGGGAGATCATTCCTGGAAAGGACAGTGTATGGCTAAGATACTGGTAAAGAATGCGAGGACGGCAAAAGGCGATGAACTTGTAAAAACCGACATCCTCATTGAGGACGGCCTAATAGCTTCAGTTGGCGGAGATATTGCTTACGAAGGAGGCTTCGAGGTGATCGAGGCCAAGGGTAAGCTTCTTGCACCTGGCTTCATAGACGTACATGTTCATCTTAGGGAGCCTGGCTTTGAGTACAAGGAGACGATAAAGACCGGAACAAGGGCAGCTGCCATGGGAGGCTACACGACCATATTCGCCATGCCGAACACCAACCCCTGTCCGGACAATGCAGAGGTCCTTGGAAAGCTCATTGAAAAGTGCAGGACGGATGCGCTGATAAAGGTCGGGTTCTACAGCAGCATCACAAGGGGAGAAAAAGGGTCCGAGCTTGTTGACTTCAAGGAGATGATCACGGCAGGAGCCGTTGGATTTACAGATGATGGCAAGGGAATCCAGGAAGCGGGCCTTATGTATGAAGCAATGGCAAGCGCAAGGGAAGCAGGAGGAATAATCGCAGCCCACTGCGAGGATGAGTCGATGCTTTTTGGCGGATACATACATGAGGGCGAGTATTCAAGGAAGAACGGCCATAAGGGCATCATGTCCCTTGTCGAGGACCTTCAGATAATGAGGGATACGGCACTGTCTGAAAAGACAGGAGCAAAATATCATATATGCCACATGAGCACCAAAGATGGCGTGGAGATACTAAGAAGGTCGAAGGCAAAGGGTGCCAATGTCACGGGAGAGGCTTCTCCTCACCACCTGCTCCTTACAGAAATGGACCTCAAGGAGCATGGGAACTGGAAGATGAATCCTCCGCTGAGGAGTCCAAAGGACAGGGCGGCCCTCATACAAGGCTTAAATGACGGGACCATAGACTGCATAGCAACTGACCATGCGCCGCATAGCGCCGAAGAGAAGGAGAGAGGTCTTGAAAGATCCTCCTTTGGCATTGTTGGACTTGAAACAGCGTTCCCGCTGCTTTACACGAACCTTGTACTTAAGGGGGAATTAACGCTTGAGAGGCTCCTGTACCTTATGGCTGAAGGACCTGCAAAGGTATTCGGGCTGAAGCAGGGTATCCTTTCACCGGGAGCCCCGGCTGACCTGGTTCTAATTGACCTTGAGGATGAATGGACAATAGACACGGAGAAATTCGAATCAAAGGGAAAGAATACGCCATTTGACGGCTGGACAGTGAAGTCCAGGATCGACACAGTTATTTGCGACGGAAAAATTGTCAACATAGGAGGAAACTTGAATGGATAAAATGCTCATCCTGGAAGACGGAACATGTTTCAAGGGAAAGGCTTTCGGAAGCCTTAAGGATGCCTACGGTGAGGTTGTCTTCACGACAGCCATGACGGGTTATCAGGAGCTGCTTACTGACCAGAGCTTTCTTGGACAGATGGTGGTAATGACATACCCGATGATAGGCAACTACGGAATAAACAGGGATGACTATGAGGCTGTAAGACCGATACTCCATGCGTTCATAGTCAGGGACCTTTGCGAGGAGCCGTCGAACTTCAGGATGAACAGGACACTTGATGATTATCTCCAGAAGATGGATGTTCCAGGCCTTTATGGAATTGATACGAGGAAGCTTACCAAGCACATCAGGGAAAAGGGAACGGTCAAGGGCTGCATCGTGAGCAGCGACCTGTCCCTTGAGGAGGCCATGGAACGACTTGCCGCCTTCGAGCCTTTCCATGACCACATTGCAAGGTGTTCCATAAAGACACCGTTTGAGGTTCCGGGAAACGGGAAAAGGGTGGTTCTCCTTGATCTCGGCATGAAGCAGAGCATCCTCAAGGAGCTTGGTGCAATGGGCTTTCATGTCAATGTGGTTCCCCACAATACCAGGGCGGAGGAGATCATGGAATACAATCCGGACGGCATAATGCTGTCCAATGGTCCCGGGGACCCGAAGGATGCTCTTGATGTCGTCGAGGAGATCAAAAAGCTCCTGCCACAGGTTCCGGTTTTCGGGATCTGCATGGGACATCAGCTGCTGTCGCTTGCCTGCGGTGCGGACACAAGAAAGATGAAGTTCGGGCACAGGGGAGGAAATAACCCGGTGAAGGACCTGGAGACCGGCAAGGTCATGATAACGAGCCAGAACCACGGATATGTGGTGGACATGAATACCATTGAAGGAACGGGACTGGTGGTTACACACAAGTGCGTGAACGAAGGAAGCATAGAAGGAGTCAGGCACACGAAGTACAACGCCTTTTCGGTGCAGTTCCATCCTGAGAGCTCGCCCGGACCGACGGACGCAAAAAGAATTTTCCTTAAGTTCAAGGAAGCCATGAATGCAGGAGGACCAAAGAATGCCTAAGAGAGAAGAACTGAAGAAGATACTTGTGATAGGTTCGGGACCGATAATAATCGGCCAGGCTGCAGAATTCGACTATGCAGGAACCCAGGCATGCACGGCCCTCCGGGAGGAAGGCATAAGCGTAGTCCTTGTCAATTCAAATCCGGCAACCATAATGACCGACAGGGAAATGGCGGACAAGGTATACATGGAGCCTCTGTCAAAGGAATTCATAAAGAGGATATTAAGGAAGGAAAGGCCTCAGGCAATACTTCCGTCACTTGGAGGGCAGACCGGACTGAACATGGCCGTGGAGCTTCATGAGGACGGGATCCTTGACGAGCTTGGGATCGAGATACTGGGTACGGACCTTGAAGCCATAAAGAAGGCTGAAGACAGGGAACTGTTCCGGAACCTGATGAATAAAATCGGCGAGCCGGTCCCGCCATCGTTCATAGCTGACAGCGTCCAGGGTGCCGTAAGCTTTGCAAAGGAGATCGGCTTCCCGGTGATCGTAAGGCCGGCCTATACCCTTGGCGGAACAGGAGGCGGCATATGCAGGGATGAAGCCGAGCTGAAGGTTACCGTCGAGAACGGACTTTCGCTCTCTCCCGTTAACCAGTGCCTCATCGAGATGTCAATTGCAGGCTGGAAGGAAATCGAGTTCGAGGTCATGAGGGATGCCAACGATACCGCCATAGCGGTATGTTCCATGGAAAACTTCGACCCGGTGGGGATCCATACAGGCGATTCCATAGTTGTCGCACCCTGCCAGACCCTTACTGACAAGGAGCTGCAGATGCTGAGGGATGCCTCCCTCAAGATAATAAGGTCTCTTAAGATCAAGGGTGGCTGCAACGTTCAGCTTGCGCTGCACCCGGATTCCTTCGACTACTACATAATAGAGGTAAATCCGAGGGTTTCCAGGTCTTCAGCCCTGGCATCCAAGGCAACAGGCTACCCTATAGCGAAGATCGCGGCTAAGATCGCGCTGGGCTTAAATCTTGACGAGATGCTAAATCCGGTTACAGGAGTATCGTATGCATGCTTCGAGCCTGCACTTGACTACATAGCGCTGAAGCTCCCAAGGTTCGCCTTTGACAAGTTCAGGTTCGCCAACAGGAAGCTGGGAACCCAGATGAAGGCGACGGGAGAGGTGATGTCCCTTGGAAGGACCTTCGAGGAGGCGCTCCTTAAGGCTGTAAGGTCCCTTGAGATAAAGACAGAATACCTTGACCTCAAGAAGTACAGGAAGGCAGACGATGAGAAGCTTGTGAAGCTGCTGGGTCGGGCTGAGGACGAAAGGCTGTTCGTGATCTACGAGCTGCTCAGAAGAGGCAAGAGTGTCGACATGATCCATGATGCCACGCAGATTGATGAGTTCTTCCTGAGCAAGATAAGGAAGATAGTTGCCATGGAGAATACCATAAAGGAAGGAAGCCTGTCGGAAGTCCTGTACGAAGCCAAGAGGATGGGATTCTCAGACAAGACGATAGCGGAATTCAAGGGGATCGAGCTTGACGATGTTGTGGCTGCGAGGAAGGAAAAGGGGATAATACCGGTATTCAAGATGGTAGATACCTGCGCAGGGGAATTCAGCTCCGAAACCCCTTACTACTACTCCACGTATGAGGAAGAGAACGAATCCGTTAAGAGCGGAAAGGAAAGCATCATAGTACTTGGCTCAGGACCCATAAGGATAGGTCAGGGCGTTGAGTTTGACTACGCGACGGTTCATTGCGTCTGGTCCATCAAGGACTTCGGCTATGAAGCGATAATCATAAACAACAATCCGGAGACCGTATCAACTGACTTCTCCATATCAGACAAGCTCTACTTCGAGCCGCTGACTGTCGAGGATGTCATGAACATCGTGGACCTCGAGCAGCCTAAGGGTGTAATTGTCCAGTTCGGAGGGCAGACAGCCATAAATCTGGCTGAAGGGCTGCAGAAGAGAGGGGTCAAGATCCTCGGTACCTCGCTTGAGAGCATCGACCTTGCTGAAGACAGGGACATGTTCGAGAAGAAGCTGAGGGAGCTTGGAATTCCAATGCCTAAGGGAGATATGGCGGTAAGCGTGGAAAAAGCTCTGGAAGTGGCGGCTGAAATAGGATATCCTGTACTTGCAAGGCCATCTTATGTGCTTGGCGGCAGGAACATGGAGATAATATACACGAAAGAGCATCTTTCTGACTACATGGAGAGGAACATCTCTGAAAACGGAACTGACCCTATCCTGATCGACAGGTACCTGGTGGGCAAGGAAGTTGAGGTTGATGCCATATGTGACGGCAAGAACGTCATGATTCCGGGAATCATGGAGCATATTGAAAGAGCGGGAGTCCATTCCGGTGATTCCATGGCGGTGTACCCGCCATTCAAGATATCCGAGGAATGCAAGAGGACTATAACAGACTACACCGAGAGGATCGGAACTGGTCTCGGAATCATTGGACTTTATAACATACAGTTCGTTGTGGAGAAGAGCGGCGAAGTGTTCGTGCTCGAGGTCAATCCGAGAAGCTCAAGGACAGTGCCTTTCCTTTCCAAGATAACGAGGGTAAACATGGGCGATGTGGCTACTAAGGCAATACTTGGAAAGAGCCTTATCGAGCAGGGCGTGCCTCTCGGACTCCTGAAGGAGAAGGAGGGCTACGCGGTCAAGATGCCGGTGTTCTCGTTCTCGAAGCTCAGGAAGGTAGATATAGCACTTGGGCCTGAGATGAAATCGACAGGCGAGGCCATAGGGATCGACAGGACCCTTGAAAAGGCCCTTTACAAGGCTCTGGTGGCTGCCGGCTTCAAGATGCCGGAATACGGCAAGGTCCTGTTCACCATAGGTGACAGGGACAAGGAAGAGGCCCTTAAGGTTGCCAGGGGCTTCAGGGATATCGGATATTCCCTGGTAGCTACTGAAGGAACGAAGAAGTTCCTTGAGGCTAACGGAGTGCATGCAAAGTACGTCTCAAAGATAGGAGACCCGGAAAAGACAGTAATAGATGTCATCAGGAGAAGGGAAGTCCAGTTTGTCGTGAACACCTTCACTGAAGGCGGCAAGGACAAGATGACTGACGGCTTCAAGATGAGAAGGGAATCCGTTGAGAACAACATACCATGCCTGACATCGCTTGATACGGCGGAAGCGGTGCTGAAGGTGCTTGAATCAAGGAGCTTCAGCCTCGACAACATATAGATTCTGGAGGTGCGGATTGAAGAGGATAATGCTTTGCAGGGTGATTGAAAACAGGACGATAGCTGAAGATACGCTTCTGATGGTGCTAGAGGCAGATCCTGTGGCCCTTGCCGACTTTGAACCGGGTGTGTTCGTAAACGTGAGGATCATGGACAGCGATTCGCCTCTTCTTCGAAGGCCGATATCAGTCCATGAGACGGACGTTGAAAAAGGGACGCTTAAGCTGATATACAAGGTCGTCGGAGAAGGGACAAGGAAGCTCAGTGGAAAGAAAACTGGAGATATCGTGGATATCTTCGGACCCCTTGGCACAGGATTCCCCATACAGTCCGATGCAAAAAGCGTAATTCTCATAGGAGGCGGGGTAGGTATCCCCCCTCTTTATGAGCTTGGAAAAAGGCTTGCAGAAAAAGGCGTGAAAGTAACAACAGTCCTCGGAGCAAGAAATGCCCAAGGGCTTTTCTGCCTTGAGGAATTCAGCGCTATTGGGAATGTGGTCACTGCTACTGAGGATGGAAGCCATGGAGTGAAGGGCTTCGTGACAGATGCGATAAAGGCGGAAGGCATTGACTTCGACTGCCTCTATGCATGCGGACCGAAGCCGATGCTTAAGGCGATCGACCTCGAGTACAGGGGAAAAAAGGAAGGCTACCTCTCATTCGAGGAGAGGATGGCCTGCGGAATAGGCGCATGCTACGGATGCATGACTAAGACGAAGGACGGGCTGAAGAGGGTCTGCAAGGACGGACCTGTATTCAGGCTGGGGGAGGCTGTATATGAGTAGTGAAATGCTTAAGGTAGATCTCCCGGGGCTGTCACTTAAAAATCCGGTGATGCCTGCTTCAGGATGCTTCGGATTCGGGAAGGAATTCGCTGAGCTCTATGACCTGAACATACTTGGCTCCATAATGGTCAAGGCGGTCACAAGGGACAGGCGTGAAGGAAACCAGATGCCAAGGCTTGCTGAGACGCCAGCCGGGATGCTGAATGCCATAGGTCTCCAGAATCCCGGAATTGACGGTGTGGAAGAGGAGATGAAATGGCTTGAGAGCTACGACATCCCGATAATAAGCAATGTTGCCGGATATACCGAGGATGAGTATGTATATGTGGCGGAGAGGATCTCGAAGGTCAAAAACGTGGGAGCTCTTGAGATCAACATTTCCTGCCCCAATGTCAAGAAGGGCGGAATAACCTTCGGAACCGATCCTGATGTGGCGTACAGCCTTACCAAAAGGATCAAGGAAGTATCGGGAAAACCGATATATATGAAGCTTTCACCGAATGTGACGGACATCTCAGCCATGGCAAGGGCTGTCGAGAGCGGCGGGGCAGATGGCATAACAATGATCAACACTTTAGTGGGAATGAGGCTTGACCTTGCAACGGGAAGACCGGTACTTGCCAACGGCACCGGAGGACTTTCGGGTCCTGCTGTTAAGCCGGTTGCAGTAAGGATGGTATACGAGGTCTATAAGGCAGTGAAGATACCGATAATCGGCATGGGTGGAATAAGGAATGCGGAGGACGTGCTTGAATTCCTTTATTCAGGTGCCAGTGCAGTGGCGGTAGGCACGGAGAATTTCGTGAATCCCTATGCGTGCAGGGATATCATAGAGGAACTGCCGGGAGTTCTCAAGAAATACGGATTCAGTAGTGTAAAGGATGCTGTGGGCTATAGCCACAGGCTTTAGGAGGAAAATGATGAAGGATGTCATAGTTGCCCTGGATTTCAAGAACAGGAAGGAAACCATGGCCTTTCTTGAGGGCTTCAAGGAAGGTATTTATGTCAAGATAGGTATGGAGCTCTTCTACAGCGAAGGCCCTGAAATAGTAAGGGAGATAAGGAAGATGGGACACAAGGTGTTCCTTGACCTGAAGCTCCACGATATCCCGAACACGGTAAAGAGCGCAATGAAGAGCATCCTCAGGCTTGATGCCGACATGGTGAACCTTCATGCATCCGGCGGAAGCGTCATGATGGAAGAGGCGATGAACGCCTGCAGGGAAGAGGGGAAGAAGCCGCTGGTAATAGCGGTGACGCAGCTTACTTCAACCACCGAGGAGCTCATGCAGTCAGAGCTTTTAATTGACAGGAGCCTTACCGAGACGGTGCTCTCATACGCTGAGAATGCGAAGAAGGCAGGTCTTTCAGGAGTTGTATGTTCAGCCCTTGAGGTTCCGGTAATAAAGGAGCATCTTGGAGAGGGATTCATAACTGTTACTCCAGGCATAAGACCGCTTGACTCTGCAGCCGGAGACCAGAAAAGGATCGTTACGCCTGCAAGGGCGAGGGAGCTGGGCTCAGACTACATAGTCGTAGGAAGGCCGATAACCAGGGCTGAAGACCCTGAGAAGGCATACAAGGAAATAAAGAAGGAATTTTTGGGGGTATAGTAATGAAGGAACTTGCAAAGGCACTTCTTAGGATCAAGGCTGTAAGCCTTTCTCCAGAAAAGCCGTTCACATGGGCATCAGGCATCAAGTCACCCATATACTGCGACAACAGGCTGATCCTTTCCTATAAGGAAGAGAGGGAGCTCACCCTCAACGAGATGAAAAGGGTGGTAAGTGAAAAGTACCCTGAAGCACAATGCCTGATGGGCACTGCAACAGCCGGGATACCTCATGCAGCGATAGTCGCCTGGGAGCTCGGGATACCTATGGGCTTCGTAAGGGGCAAGGCAAAGGACCACGGCAAGGAGAACAGGATAGAGGGCAAGGTGTTTCCCGGGATGAAGACTGTGGTGATAGAGGACCTGATATCCACGGCAGGCTCATCGGTTGACGCTGTTAATGCACTCAGGGAAGCAGGCTGTGACGTCCTCGGTATAGTCTCCATATTCACCTATAACCTGAAGAAGGGTGAGGAGACGCTGAAGAAGAATGATGTGGATAACACATCCCTCACAGACTATGACGAGCTGATCGAAGCTGCAATTGAGGAGAACTACATTGAGAGCGCTTCATTGGCAAAGCTCATGGAGTGGAAAAAGGATCCTTCAAACGAGGATTGGATGACTAAATGATGAAAGGGGCGAAAAGCCCCTTTTCTGTTGGGGTATGGGAAATTCCTGTTGCGAAACCATATTGCCTTTGGTAGAATAAGTCATGGAAAGCCTTGATGAGAAGAGTAGCGCAGTTGTCTTTGCTTAAGAGAGCCCTGATTTGGTGTGACAGGGTGCAGGGAATGCAGCGAAAATGACCTCGGAGCATGTGCCCGGTAAAAAGGACACACGGGTGCAACCGTTATATTGCATAAGGTGGCATAGTCACCTTTTGAGGCGTGATCCGTGAGGCTTGCGCGAACTGGAGTGGTAACACGTTTAAAGACGTCTCTATGGCATCGCCATAGGGCTTTTTCATTTTTAAGGGAGGATTTTTCAAATGAAGACCTATTATATCACGACCCCTATCTATTACCCGTCTGCAAACCTGCACATAGGAAACACCTATACTACGGTTGCAGCTGACGCACTTGCAAGGTACAAAAGGAAAGCTGGCTTTGATGTCATGTTCCTCACAGGATCAGACGAGCACGGCCAGAAGATACAGAGGATAGCCGAGGAAAAGGGCGTAAAGCCGATAGAGTATGTAGACGGAATAGTCGAAGGGATCAAGGACCTGTGGAAGCTCATGAACATAAGCTACGACATGTTCATAAGGACTACCGACGATTACCATATCAAGGCTGTCCAGGACATATTCAAGAAGCTCTATGACAAGGGTGACATATACAAGAGCGTATATGAGGGCTGGTACTGTACGCCTGACGAAGCCTTCTGGACTGATACCCAGATAGTTGACGGCAAGTGCCCTGACTGCGGAAGACCTGTAGAGAAGGCCAAGGAAGAGGCTTACTTCTTCAAGATGAGCAATTACGCTGACAGGCTTATCAAGCACATTGAAGACAACCCTCTTTTCATCCAGCCTGAATCAAGGAAGAACGAGATGCTGAACAATTTCCTTAGACCTGGCCTTCAGGACCTTTGCGTTTCAAGGACAAGCTTCGACTGGGGGATACCTGTTACATTCGACAGCGAGCACGTTGTCTATGTCTGGATAGATGCCCTTTCCAACTACATTACCGCCCTGGGCTACGGCTCCGAGAATGAAGAGAACTACAGGAAGTACTGGCCTGCGGACGTCCACCTCATAGGAAAGGACATCCTGAGGTTCCATACGATATACTGGCCGATCATGCTCATGGCCCTTGACATTGAACTTCCGAAGCAGGTGTTCGGACATGGCTGGCTGCTTGTTGACGGCGGCAAGATGTCGAAGTCAAAGGGCAATGTTGTAGACCCTGTCGTACTTGTAGAGCACTTCGGAGTGGATCCTGTGAGATACTTCCTTCTAAGGGAGATACCGTTTGGAAATGACGGACTATTCAACAACGAGACGTTCATAAAGAAGACCAATGCTGACCTTGCGAACGACCTGGGCAACCTCCTTTCAAGGACTGTTGCCATGGTTTCGAAGTATTTCGGAGGTATCATACCTTCAGGTTCATATTCAGGTGATTTTGACGATGAGCTTAAGGCACTTGCACTTGCAACACCAAAGCTGGTTGAGGAATCTATAGGGAACCTCAGGCTGCCTGAAGCGCTGGGACACATATGGACACTGATCGGCAGGGCCAACAAGTACATTGACGAGACGACTCCGTGGATTCTCGCAAGGGACGAGGAGAAGAAGGACAGGCTTGGAACGATACTCTACAACCTGATTGAGGCACTGAGGTTCTCAGCGGCACTCGTCGAGCCTTTCCTGCCTGATACTGCAGAGAGGATAAGGGAGCAGATCAATGCTGATGACCTTTCCTTCGAAAGCCTTACAACCTTCAGCGGAACCAAGGAAGGCAGCAGCGTGAAGCC
>DIXH01000066.1:26644-39478 GCA_002428605.1 Clostridiaceae bacterium UBA6085 | reverse complement strand
CCGCTCAAGGAAGAGATAACAATTGAAGATTTTGCAAAGCTTGACCTGAGGGTAGGAAGGATAGTATCCTGTGAGCCTGTCAAGGGAGCAAAGAAGCTTCTGAGGCTGAAGGTAGACATCGGCGGAGTGGAGAAGCAGGTCATTTCTGGGATAGCTGAGCACAAGAAGCCGGAAGAGCTTATAGGCACCAACATAATCCTTGTTGCCAACCTGAAGCCTGCAAAGCTCAGGGGCGAACTTTCCGAAGGAATGATCCTGGCAGCATCAACAGCTGACGGGAAGGACCTGTACATAGTCACATCAGAAGGTGAGCCTGGTACAGAGGTAAGATAACAGATATAACAAGCTTTCAATTAGCCACTAAGGGTTGAACATAGTTTTCATCATTATAAATGAAGGGAATCTGGAAAATACCAGATTCCCTTCATTTATTGCAATTATGGGCTTTAAGACCTGCTTAAGGTACACGGCTCCATTCTTCACGTACTGGCTTGAGTGACATAATCACAGCACACTTACTGAGATGACATTATCACAGACCATTAAGACGTCAGGAAGTTATAGTTGACAACGTGAGTCTAATAGTATACAATTCATTAGAACTTTAACTCAGTCCCGTGAGGCTGAAAAGATTGCAGCCATAATATAGCTTAAGGAGCCAAACCTATGCTGAAGATGCAATACAAGTTCAAAATGGATAGTCCTGCAGCTTATTGAAAGGCATTGCAGCCCGGTAGGGAGCTGCGGATGATACCCATCTGTGAAACACAAGTTTCACTGGCAGGGTCTTTTTTTTTGCCCTTTTTTCAGGATTTCAGGGCTATCTTCCTCACCTCTTCAAGGTCAAGTATCCTTATAAGGTCACCCCTCATGCTTATGAGCCCCTCCCTTGAGAGATTGGCAAGCTCCCTTGAGAGCGAGGGTCTCTGCACTCCGAGGGTTTCAGCCCAGTATTTCTTGGTGAATGGGATTTTAACATCAAGGCTTCCCTTGTCAGCGTGTATAGAATAGAGGTACTCGCATATCTTTTCACGAAGAGTCTTCAAGGTAACTTCCCTTATCCTCTGTGTAAGCATGTATGTCCTGCCGGAAAGTGACTTCAGGAAAAGCTCAAGGAAATTCTCGTTCATTCTGCAAAGCCTGAGGACCGCTGACTTTTCCATCTCGAGCACGATTATGTCAGATTTTGCGAAGGCGCTCATCTGGTGCCTGTCGTGACCGGAAAATACCACTCCTGCACCGATGACCTCATCCTTCTCGACATCCATGAGAAGGAGCATCTTGCCGGAAGGGTCGATCTTCTGTACCTCGATGGTACCGCTCAAGAGGAGAAAGATGGTATTGCAATCGTCACCCTGGATGAACAGATACTCTTCCTTTTGATATGTCCTGAGGTTATAATTTAAGTTGTTCAGCACATCGTCGATCTCTTCCTTTGTAAAGGTGCTGAAAAGCGGATTTTCCTTTATTAGCTCTAATGTCGGTCTTTTCTTCATGAATGTCTCCTTATGGCTGCAAAATGAAGGAAATCATGCAAGGCAGCACTTAAGATTAAGTATAGCATATGGAAGGCAGATCGCTCAATTAGGCCTGAAAAAGGACATTTTGTTACGGAAATCTGACAAAACAGAGACAAAAATGAAATGTTAACACGTGTAAAGACGTCTTCACAACTAAAATTTGCATTGGGGCGCAAGGAAATTTTAAGGATGTAAATGAAATGTGAACATTCGCCCTAAATATTTACAATTTGTTCATATGTGTAAAGATGTGAAGAAGTGGGGTCTTGAATCTTAAATCGAGAGGAATGCAAAAATGAATAATATATTTGACTCGCATGCACATTACGATGACGAACAGTTTGATGAGGACCGGGGGAAGCTGCTTCTTGAGCTTAATGAATCCGGGGTGGCCGGAATACTCAACATGAGCTCTGACTACAGGTCCATCGAGACTACGAGGATACTCACAGAAACCTATCCGTTCATATACGGCGCCTGTGGGATCCATCCCGAAAATGCTTATGAGTACAATGAGAGTGTGAGGTCTGAAATGATCCACCTTCTCAAGACTGAAAAGTTCAGGGCGGTGGGAGAGATCGGACTTGATTACTACTGGGAGTCCAATCCACCCAGGGATATACAGAAGAAGGTATTCAGGGACCAGATGGAAATAGCGAAAACCCTTGGAATGCCAGTGGTTCTCCACGACAGGGACGCTCATGGGGACATCCTTCAGATTGTCAGGGAATTTCCTTCAGTCACAGGTATCTTCCATTCCTTTTCAGGCAGCGTCGAGATGGCAAGGGAAGCGGTCTCATTGGGCTACTATCTGGGGATATCAGGAGTGGCAACCTTCAAGAATGCAATGAAGCTCCCGGAGGTCATTGTAGAGATACCTCTTGACAGGCTGCTATTAGAGACAGACGCTCCTTACATGGCTCCGGTTCCCTACAGGGGAAAAAGGAACAGGTCGGACTATCTGATATATGTGGCTGAGAAGATAGCGGAGCTTAAGGGGAAAAATGTCGAGGAAGTGCTGGAAGCAACCTCTGACAACGCGAGAAGGCTCCTTGGAATAGAGGATAAGCCTGCAATCAAGTTGTAAAGAAATCTGTTCATAAATTGTTAACATTTAAAATTGTGAAATCGCTCTAAACCGCATAACAGTGCGGGTTTGGGGCGTTTTTTTGACACTTGGGAAGGTGGTGGATATAATGAGGACGTTACTCAACGAGGAGGTTGAAACATGAGAAAATTCTTTTCTAAGGGAGTGCTCATATCGCTGTTCGCAGCATTTGTCGTATTTACGACAGCATTTGCAATAAACAGCATGAAGAAGCACGTGACTTTGGTGGTTGACGGAAAAGAACAGGTCATCGATACTTATGTGACTACAGTAGCCGAATTTTTGGCTGAGAACGGTATAACAATTGATAGGAAGGATAAGATCGACAAGGGAAACGGAGACGACCTGGCTAAGCAGGACAGGATAGTTATCACGAGGGCAGTCCCCGTGGTGCTGTATGCAGACGGAGCGATTCAGGAATTCATGACCGCTGAAAAGACGGTCCAGGATTTTCTGGAGGCAGAGAGCGTTGCTTTAGGCGAAATTGACAAGATATCGGTCCCTGCGGAAACGATGGTATCAAGGGACATGGAAATTACTATTGTAAGGGTAACAAAGGAAATGGTCACCGAAAATGTCGCTATTGACTTTGGAGTGCAAGAGAAGAAAGACTCTTCCATAATGAAGGGAATCAAAAAGGTGACTCAGGAAGGCAGCGCTGGCGAGAAGGTCCTGACCAAGGAAAGGACCTACGAGGATGGCGTGCTTGTTTCTGAAGAGCTAGTGGGGGAGAATGTCACGAAGAGCCCTGTCGACAAGATCGTCGCAGTGGGAACAAAGGTCATGAGCTATGCTGCCGTCAATACGGCAACGAGAGGACCTCTTCCTGAAAGCTTCAGCTATTCCAGCACTTATACCGTAAGGGCAACTGCCTATGCAGGCGACGGAATAACCGCAAGCGGAGCAGTACCTGTAAGGAATCCTTCGGGCTGGTCCACAATAGCCGTAGACAGGACAAAGATTCCGCTTGGGACAAGGGTCTATGTCGAAGGCTACGGATATGCCATAGCGCAGGATGTTGGCGGAGCGATCAAGGGTGACAGGATAGACGTGTTCATGAACTCCGAATCTGATTGCATCAGATGGGGAGTCAAGTACGTCAGGATCTACATACTTGACTGATAAGAGTAATAAGAAACGAATCCGGGCAACCGGATTTGTTTTTTTGCAGAGGATTTCTCTGATATAGTAGCAGAGAGGATTTCTCTGCTATAGAGCAGAGGGTTTCTCTGCTATAATAGACTGTAGAACTTTTTTAGGATGGATGAATATGATTAATGAGATAATTGTTGTCGAGGGCAGGGATGACATCACGGCGGTCAAACGGGCAGTCGATGCTGAAGTCATAGCTGTCGGAGGCTACGGGATAAATGCAAGGATAATAGATATCATACGGGAGGCTGCATCAAGGAAGGGAGTAATCGTGCTTACCGACCCTGATTTTGCAGGTGAGCACATACGGCGTATAATATCCAAGAGGGTACCCGGAATAAGGCATGCCTACATCATGCGCTCTGAGGGCACCAAAGATGGCGATGTAGGTGTTGAGAACGCCTCGCCTGAAGCGATAAGGCGGGCACTCTCAAATGCAAGGGCAAGCCAGGCAGAGCGGGCGATAACCTTCAATATGGAGGATATGCTGAGATTTGGGCTTACAGGCAGGACAGATTCGAAGGCGAGAAGACAGGTAATGGGGAAGGCTTTGGGGATTGGCTA
The DNA here is from genome assembly GCA_002428605.1 of Clostridiaceae bacterium UBA6085. Lineage (GTDB taxonomy): Bacteria > Bacillota > Clostridia > Clostridiales > Clostridiaceae > Youngiibacter. The sequence continues at coordinate 35,134 of DIXH01000066.1, read as the reverse complement.
TGCAAATACCTCGGCATTCCTGAAAAGGCTAAATTCATACGGCATCGGGGTCGAGGAATTCGCAAAAGCCCTGAAGGCCAATTTTGAGGAGTATTCAGATGGAGAATAGAAGCACCAGGAGCATTGTAGAAAAATATGGCTTCAGATTCACAAAGAGTCTGGGGCAGAACTTCCTTACCGACCTCAGGGTAGTCGATGACATCATCGCAGGGGCGGAGATAACAAGGGATGATTCAGTCATCGAGATAGGTCCGGGTGTTGGTACCCTTACAAGGAAGCTTCTGGAGCATGCGGGAAAGGTCACCGCGATTGAGCTTGATGAGGAACTTATTCCGATACTCACCGAGGAGCTGAAGGAGTACGACAACTTCACCCTCATACACGGCGATGCCGTTAAGCTTGACCTGAAGGAGATAGCTGAAGGCAAAAGGGTCAAGTTCGTGGCAAACCTCCCTTACTATGTGACGACACCTATAATTGCAGGTATACTTTCCAGCGGAATGGATTTTGACAGCCTTACCATAATGGTCCAGAAGGAGGTTGCCGAGAGAATGGCAGCTGTTCCGGGAACCAAGGACTATGGCTCGCTAACTATCCTTGTAAGGTATTATTGCGATATCAAGGTCGTAAGGAATGTGCCGCCATCGGCGTTCATCCCAAGGCCGAAGATAGATTCTACGGTCATAAGGCTAAATAAGCTTGAAAAGCCAAGAGCGGAGGTTGAGGACGAGAAGCTGTTCTTCAACATCGTCAGGCACTCTTTCAACATGAGGCGGAAGACTCTCGTAAATGGTCTGAAATCCATGGGACTAAGCAGGGAGACCATAGATGAGTCCATGGCAGAATGCGGAATCGACAGCAAGGTAAGGGGAGAGACCCTTTCGGTCGAGAAATTCGCACAGCTTTCCAATTCGATAGGAAAGAGAAGGTGACCAGGTTGAAAAGGAAGCTTCATTTCATCTCGGCACTGCTGATCATGATGTTCATGCTTCAGGGGTGTTCAGCCATAGACTCGCTAAGGCTGCGATACGGAATGATCAATCAGGACTTTGAGTTCCTTAAGAGCGAGGACCTTGAATCAATAATCATACAGAGTGTAAGGGACAAGGGCTTCAGGTTCGTGGTAACGGACAGGATAGCCATCGGTGACCTGTATTCAAGCCTGAAGAAGGCTGATACTACTGAGGAAAAGTCTGTTTTTGCCCCGGACTATACCTTCGAGTTCCATATGATAGACGGAACAGTGATCGAGTATAACTATGTTGCCGGTGTCTCAAACCAGGACAAGGGCAATTTCTACAGCGCTGAGAAAAGCTACAGGGTCCCGGAGAGAATAGACAATGACCTCATAAGGAACCTTTATACACTGAGGAAGCCAAAGTATTTCGAGGATGTCTACTATGATTCGCTCTCTGAGCTTACAGGACTTCTGAAGGAAGAATATGTAGGGATGAGCATTGGCATCAGGATATACAACGATGTCGATACGCTTAAGTACCAGATTTCGAGGGACATCGAGGACTTCAGGCAGCAGCTGCTGAGTAATGGTGCGATGCTGCTCTCATCAGGGGAAAAGACCGATATTGTGCTTGAAGTTAAGACTCAGGGGTACAAGACAAATGTTTTCAAGGCTGTTGTAAGCCTTAGGAATGAAAAGGACTATACTAAAAGAACCTTTTATATCTACGGGAAATATTCCAATGATATAAGCAAGTGGGATACGATAATTTCAGAGGAGAAGCCGGAAGGCTTCTAGGGAGGTCTATATGTCATCATGTTCAACCTGTGCATCCAAGAGCGGATGCAACAAGGATATCAAGTGCGATTTTTTAAAGCCGAAGTATGGCAGGATAAGGCATGTTGTAGGTGTAATAAGCGGTAAAGGCGGAGTAGGTAAGTCCAGCGTCACCGGAATACTTGCAGTTCAGCTCAGGAAGCTGGGCTATAGGGTAGGTGTTCTTGACGGAGATATGACAGGACCGTCAATTCCCAGGTTTTTCGGGATCAACGAGGAAAGGACCGGATACGCGCCTACCGATGTAAAGGATGTGTACAAGTTCATCCCGGTAGAGACCGGACTCGGGATAAAGACCATCTCGATGAACTTCATGATCGAAGAGGAGGAGCCGCTCCTATGGCGAGGACCGGTGCTCGGCAACGTGCTTACTCAGCTTTTCCAGGACACGGACTGGGGAGACCTTGACTATCTCCTCATTGACATGCCGCCGGGTACTGGCGACATCGCCCTCACCATAATGCAGCAGTTCCCGGTGGATTACCTTGTAGTGGTATCAACTCCACAGGACATGGTCTCCATGATCGTAAAGAAGGTGGTGAACATGGCTGAGAAGCTTGAGGTTCCGATAAAGGGAGTAGTACAGAACATGTCATATATCAGATGCTCAGGCTGCGGTGAAAAGATGAATGTTTTCTCAAGGAATACCGCAGAAAGCCAGGCTGAAAAGATGGGACTGCCCCTTCTGGCAGAGCTCCCCATTGACCCTGACTTCGCATCCTACCTTGAAGAGGGGATGGCTGAGCGCTATGCCGCCACAAACAAGGACTATGACATCCTGATGGAAGCCTTCAGAAATGATGAGGCTGAGATTGCAAACAGGGTAGCTGAAGCGAAGAAAAAGTCGATACCATTCCTGAATAGCTAATAAAGAGGACCATGCTTCACATCTTATGAAGCATGGTCCCTTATTCTGACTTTACTTTACCGGAGACTTGTAGCCTGAGTTCACAGCCTTGAGCAGCCTGTTCCATGGAACGAAAGCGAGGACTGCAAGGATTATGGCCATTTCTCCAAGAAGGAACGGGGCATTGTAGGTTATCGAGTATATCCAGAGTGCACTGCCTGACTTCATGCCTTCAGGGGCATATTCTGCGAAGAATACCACGCCTGAAAGGACGTGTGGTATGAGCCTCAGAATATGGGCTGCGACTGCTCCGACAAACCTGTTGCTGAAGAAGCCTGATACGCCTATCAGCATGAAGGGGATAGGATAGTCGAGCAGCGTCTGTATGGGGTGCACGATGTATGGCCCCATGAACAGGTTGACTATTCCGAAGAGGAATCCGGTGAGCATTCCGACTTCAGGGCCGTATGCGTACGACAGGATTATTATCGGCAGCACAGATGCAAGAGTGACGCTGCCGCCCTGTGGCATCTTGTACAGTATGATGTTGTTGAGGACTGCAGACAAAGCGACTGCCATTGCGATCTTCGCCATTAGCTGAGGTGTTAGCTTTACCTTCCTCAGGCTGATCAGGAATACGATGCCACCTAAAAGGATCACAAGCGCTGCGATTGCCATTGGATTGTCCCTGAGCGCCGCAAATGCCTCACCGAAGCTTTCAAGAATTGATAGAAACATTATTTTACCTCCTTCTTTAGGCTGGAAAAATAAAAACCGTCCTGCGGTGCAAGACGGTTTGAAACCACTTTTTCCGCTTCCCTACGCTGGTACTAACCAGATCAGGTTACAGGGTTAGCTCTTTAGCCTCTCAGCCCTTTCGGGCACCCCTAGCCTTTTTTATCATTCTAATACATATTTATGTTTTGGTCAATCTTATAGCGGATTTCTCTGGAGGCAAATTCCGAGAAGTCCCTTACCTGTATGAACTCCGAGGGCCGGGCTGATCTGCCTGAGATCCATGCTCTGGACGTTCTTCATCTTCATTATGGTATCAACCAGCGCTTTGCCTTCTTCAAGCGCAGCACCATGCATGACATATACATTGCATTTGTATTTCTCCAGGTTCTCCTCGAGGATTCCTACAAGCTTCAGAAGTGCCTGCTTCCTGCCCTTGGCCTTGGCTATGGTATAGTAGATGCCGTCACGGTTAACGGAAATTATTGGCTTGAGGTTAAGGAGCTGTCCGATTGTTCCTGCTACCTTGCCGATCCTTCCGCCCTTCATCAGATATTCCAGGGTATCCACATAATAATAGGTGTCTATTGTTTCCTGGAAGGCCGCAAGCTTTTCAAGGATATCCTCGATTGCCATTCCTGACTTTATAAGCCTTCCTGCCTCAAGGACAGTTATGCCCTCAGCCATTGAAAGGTTCTTAGTGTCGAATACATGGGTTACCATCGATGGATGCTCCTCGGCATACATCTTAACCGCATTGGCAGTCCCTGAAAGTCCGCTTGATATGAACACGCCGAGCACGTGGGTATACCCTTCAGCCATCAGCTGGCTGTAAAGAACTTCGATGTCCTCTCCTGATGGGAGGCTTGTCTTCGGAACCTCCTTCTCCAGGTTCGCATATACTTCATCGGGATGGATCTCAACCCTGTCCCTGTATTCCCTGTCCGTATAGATTATCCTGAGCGGCAGGAGTCTTGCTCCGCATTCCTTGAGCTCTTCATCTGTCAGGTCACATGCGCTGTCTGTGACCAGTGCTATCTTATTCATTCTTATCTCCTCTCCTGGTTTTCTTATATAAAGTATAGCAAAGCGATTAAAGATAAACAATGAAACAGATTCTGTTCATGGATTGTTCTTGTAATTTCAGGTGTATTTGCACTGGTTTAGATAGTAAAATGTATTTGTCGGTCCTATGCAGACCGCATCATTTCCACCGCATGGGAGCGGCGGATAAGGAAGGAGAGTGACAATGATGGCCGAGAAGAGCCTTCATGAGATGTTCAGTTTCACTCTGGACATAGAAAAGGAAAATGTTGTTATACCGGTATGCGAAGACGCAGCCGTAGAGGAAGCCTTCAGGGAGGAATATGCATTCCTGTCGGGGAAGGGAATATTCACAGGGAAATCGGGGGAGGTCTATACTACTATAGATGCAGCCCGCAAGGGGATCTTGATTTTCATAGGACTTGGAAAGGAGAAATCCGTAAGCCTGGAGCAGGTAAGGAAGGCAGGCTTCAGGGCTGCGCAGGAGCTTGCATCAAACAAGATGGCTTCCGCCTGCATGAGGATATCGAAGCTTTCGGGGCTATGCTACAGGGAGACTACGAAGGCATGGGTTGAAGGGATGCTTCAAAGCGCATATTCCTTTGACAAGTACCTTGCGAAAAAGAAGAACCATCCTGGACTTCTGATGTCATTCCTCATCAAGGAAGGCAAGGAGGATAAGGTCAGGTCGGCCATTGCCGAGACAATGAACCTGATGGATGCTGTGTTCCTTGCAAGGGACCTGGTGAACGAGCCGGCAATATCCCTGACACCAGGGTCACTGGCAGAGATAGCTCAAAAGGAGCTCATTCCGCTTGGAGTCGAGGTCGAGGTGCTTGGAAGATCCGCTGCAGCCGAGCTTGGCATGGATGCGTTCCTCGCTGTTGCCAAAGGCTCCTCTGAGGAACCAAAGGTCATCGTAATGAGGTACAGGGGCGATGCTGAAAGTACCAGGCTCCTGGGACTTGTCGGAAAGGGAGTGACCTACGATTCAGGCGGTTATTCGCTTAAGCCCAAGGATTCCATGGTGACCATGTACGACGATATGGGAGGGGCCGCTGCAGTCATAGGAGCTGTAAAGGCTCTGGCTGCTAACGGCGTGAAAAGGAATGTAACTGCAGTGGTCCTTGCAACAGAGAATATGGTGAGTGGCGAGGCCTACAAGCCCGGAGACATCATCGGATCAATGGCAGGAAAGACCATAGAGATCCTTTCCACCGATGCTGAGGGAAGGCTGACGCTTGCAGATGCTCTCCACTATATCATCACAAAAGAAAAGGCAGACGAGGTCGTTGACATCGCAACACTTACAGGAGCCTGCGTTGTTGCCCTGGGTGAGCAGATGTCGGGAGCCTTCGCCAGCGATGATGAGCTGATGCAGAGGGTAAGGAATGCAGCGGAAAAGGCAGCTGAACCTACATGGCAGCTTCCGCTCAATGAAGAATACAGGGAGCTTGTCAAAGGGACCAGGTCAGACCTCAAGAACAGCGGAGGCAGATGGGGAGGAGCGATCAGCGCAGCTGCATTCCTCAGGGAATTCACAGGCGACACACCATGGGTGCATCTTGACATAGCAGGCACCGCATACCTCACATCAGGGAAGGGCTATCTGCCAAAGGGAGCTACAGGGACAGGAGTGAAGACCCTGTACAACCTTGCGCTGGAGGCTGTGGAGTCAGGCTGCGGCTGCGGTGACAGGAAATGAGTACGGCAGGTGACAGACTCGGCAGGACAATAAATGCCATGAAGGAAAAGGGTCTCACTCAGATCATTGTGTCTGACCCTTCTTCGATACTTTACCTTACAGGNNGGGCTTGAAATCGTCTGGCTGAAGGACACCTCGGACGGTATTGACATGATGGCGGCATACATTGTTCCTGGAAAGCCGGTGGGTATAGACAAGGCATGGCCTTCTGGATTCCTTATAAGCCTCATGGAAAAGACAGGATCGCACGATTTCGTGAACTCCTCCCCGATCGTAGACAGGATAAGGTCTATAAAGGACGAGGAAGAGACACATCTCATGGAAGAAGCCTCAAGGATCAACGACAGGGCTATGGAGATGCTTGTTAAATCCATACGGGACCACCATACCGAAAGGGACCTGGCTAGGCTGCTTTCTGAGATCTATGAGGAGCTTGGGACAGAAGGGTTCTCCTTCGAGCCTATAATAGCCTTCGGGCCTAACGGGGCTGATCCGCACCACAGTAATTCAGATGCAAGGCTCAAGGCAGGAGACTCCATAATAATAGATATCGGCTGCAGGAAAGACGGATACTGCTCTGACACGACAAGGACTGTTTTCTGGAAGGAGGTTCCAGCCAGGTCCAGGGAGGTCTACGAGACCGTGCTTGAGGCCAATGTAAGGGCCATAGATAAGGTCAGGCCCGGGGTCAGGTTCTGTGACATAGACCAGGCAGCGAGAGGGTACATCGAGGAGAAGGGCTTCGGCAGCTTCTTCACCCACAGGACAGGACATTCCATAGGAATCGACGTTCATGAGGCAGGCGATGTATCAGCTGCAAATGAATCGATGCTTGAACCGGGAATGGTGTTTTCCGTTGAACCGGGAATCTACCTTCAGGGTGATGTGGGTGTTAGGATCGAGGACCTGGTGCTTGTAACTGAGGATGGCCATAAGATACTTAACTCATACACGAAGGAAATCCAGATAATCGGGATCGACGATTAACTGCCGCATCACAGATGCAGGCTTACAACAGAATAAATGAATGATATTGACATGCGAAATGAGGCGCGCTCCGGACCGGAGCGCGCCTCAACTGTTTCGATGCAATGTTATACTATGCTTTGGTAATTGGGCATGAGCTAAGTTATGCGGGGTCTAGAAGTCAGAGCTCTTCGGGGTCCTCGGGAACGGGATCACGTCCCTGATGTTTGTCATGCCTGTGACGTACATGATGAGCCTCTCGAAGCCGAGGCCGAATCCGGCATGCTTTGCACCGCCGTATTTCCTGAGCTCAAGGTACCACCAGTAATCCTCTTCGCTTAAACCGAGCTTTTCCATCCTGTCAAGAAGCACGTCCAGCCTTTCTTCCCTCTGGCTTCCGCCTATGATCTCTCCGACTCCCGGAACCAGGCAGTCCATGGCTGCGACTGTCTTGCCGTCATCATTAAGCCTCATGTAGAATGCCTTTATCTCCTTCGGATAGTCAGTGACGAATACAGGCATGTTGAATATCTCTTCTGTGAGATATCTCTCATGCTCTGTCTGGAGGTCAGTTCCCCACTCGACCTTGTAGTCGAATTCCTTTCCGGATCTCTGGAGAAGCTCCACCGCTTCAGTGTAGGTGACCTTCTTGAACTCGGAATCCACAAGGAAAGTGAGCCTTTCAAGGAGAGTCTTGTCTATGAAGCTGTTGAAGAACTGCATCTCCTCAGGAGCATTTTCAAGTATGTACCTTATGACATACTTCAGCATGTCCTCAGCGAGCTGCATGTTGTCCTGCAGCTCTGCGAAGGCAATTTCAGGCTCTATCATCCAGAACTCTGCCGCATGTCTGGCAGTGTTTGAGTTCTCTGCCCTGAAGGTAGGCCCGAAGGTGTAGATGTTCCTGAATGCGAGGGCATAAGCCTCTCCGTTCAGCTGTCCTGATACCGTAAGGTTGGAGGACTTTCCGAAGAAATCCTTCGAATAGTCGATCTTGCCGTCTTCAGTCAGCGGAGGATTCATAGGGTCGAGGGTTGATACCCTGAACATTTCACCCGCACCCTCAGCATCGCTTCCGGTTATTATCGGCGTATGCACATATACAAAGCCTCTGTCCTGGAAGAACTTGTGGATTGCATAAGCCGCCATGCTCCTTACCCTGAACACTGCCGAGTATGTGTTGCCCCTTGGTCTCAGGTGAGCTATGGTCCTAAGGTATTCGAAGGTATGCCTCTTCTTCTGCAGGGGATAATCAGCGCTTGATTCACCCTCGAGGATTATCTCCCTGGCCTTAAGCTCAAATGGCTGCTTTGCCTCCGGAGTCAGCACGAAGTCACCCTTTATGGTGATTGCTGTGCTTATATGGTATTTTGACACATCTGAAAAGTTTGGAAGGGT
>DIXH01000066.1:25184-26634 GCA_002428605.1 Clostridiaceae bacterium UBA6085 | reverse complement strand
TGCCTGCAAAGTCTTCAGGCTTTTTATAAAGCTCTTTTACATATGGCATTTTCGTTCCTCCTGATTATTGTATTCTTTACATTAAAAGAGCTTCCGTCCCGAGGGGACTAGAAGCCCGGAACATTCTTTTGCTCCATGTATGTCAATTGCACATACATTTTAACCCATCGGGGTGAATTCTTCAAGTGGTTGAGGGATTTTGGGCTCCGGGAAGGTCCCTCTGGAAGCCAAGGTACCTTGTTCCCTGGAACGAAAGCATGCCTTCGTCGCCTTCAACAAGGTATCCGAATACATTCCCGGCCACGTGGAATTCCTGCCTTACACCCGACATGAGCTCAAAGGTGGCGTAATAGGTGGTGCTGGTGCTCGACGTCGGAGTATTCTGGTTCGAGTGGTGATGATGGGACACGTTTGTCCTTTTTGCGACGACCCTCGCCCTTTCCTCAAGCCTTGGTGAATTGTTGTTCCTTGACCACTCGCCTATGCCTCTTATGATGTTGAGGATGAGCATTGAACCAATTACCAGGAATCCCAGTGCAACTATAAATGGTATTATGCTGAAGAATCCAAACCCTGAATCAAATAGTGAAGCTTGCATTTTAACCTCCTATGCGCCTTCGCTCAAGAATCTGTATTGGGACATGTACAGGCTGTAGTAGTCACCCTTCATTGAGAGCAGCTCCTCATGGGTACCGCTCTCTGTTATGACTCCACCGTTAATTACCATTATCCTGTCACAGTCCCTTATGGTAGACAGCCTGTGGGCTATGACGAATGAGGTCCTGTTCTTCAGGAGCTTCTTTATTCCATCCTGCACGAGCCTTTCAGTCTGGGTGTCGATATTCGAGGTCGCTTCGTCAAGGATCAGTATCCTCGGATCCGCAAGCAGCGCCCTGGCAAAGGATATGAGCTGCCTCTGTCCCACTGACAGCCTGGAGCCACGCTCCCTTATCTCCGTGTCGTATCCGTTCTCGAGCTTCATTATGAAGTCATGTGCGTTTACAGCCCTTGCTGCCCTCTCGATTTCCTCATCTGTAGCATCAAGCTTTCCGTACCGTATGTTTTCCCTGATGGTAGCTGCAAACAGGAAGGTATCCTGCAGCATTATCCCCATCTGGCTCCTTAGTGATTCAAGGGTCACTGTCCTTACATCTGTTCCGTCGATCAGCACTTCACCGCTGTCAGTATCATAGAACCTTGAGAGGAGGTTTACTATCGTGGTCTTGCCTGCACCGGTCTCTCCGACCAGTGCAATGGATTCTCCCGCTTCGACCTTGAAGGATACATCCGTAAGCACCGGAATACCGTCCTCATAGCTGAAGTCAACATTCCTGAACTCGACACTTCCTCTTATCCTATCCATTTCGAGGGCTTTATCTGATGATTCGATGTCCGGGTCGATGTCAAGGATCTCGAAGATCCTTTCCGCTGAGGCGAAATTGGTTATGAG
>DIXH01000066.1:0-25079 GCA_002428605.1 Clostridiaceae bacterium UBA6085 | reverse complement strand
ACTCCTGCGAAGCTTTCATGGGTGAAGGCATTGAGGTTGCTGCGCTTGCTCCTGAATTCCTGCCACCTCGGCCTTGCCTTAGCCTCGATCATGAACATTGCACCGCCAAGAAGCGGCATAACGGACATGGTAGCAAGTGCAAGCTTGTAGTTTAGGATGAACATCATTACCGTGACCATAACCAGCTGCAGTATGTGAGGCAGAAAGCTTGTCACGGAATTGGAGAAAAGCGTCTGAAGCGCATTGACATCTCCGACGACCCTTGCAAGTATCTTTCCGACAGGCCTGGAGTCGAAGAATGAGAATGAGAGCTTCTGTATGTGGGCATAAAGGTCTTCCCTCATGCTTAAAACTATCTTGTTGCTCACGATTCCCATCTTGTAGATCCTGGTACGTGATGCTGCCATGGCGGCTGCGTTCAGGCCGGCCATTATTCCTGCGACTGCTGCCAGGCCTTTCATATCCTCATTCCTTATATATACATCTATCGCCTGCCTTGTGAAGTAGGGGTTGATGAGGCCGACGACCATGACAAGGACCATGAGNNCTCATTATAAGCTCCCGTTTTCCGGTGATCGTGAACTTCTCGTCCTGCTTGACTGTATTCTTAGCCATTATGCTTCCTCCCTGAGGGAGTCGAAATCCTTGAACTGCTCCCGGTATACTTCGTAGTAGGCTCCGCCCCTTGCAACAAGCTCCTCGTGGGTTCCGCGCTCGATTATCCTCCCGTCCTCCATTATGAGGATCAGGTCAGCATTCTTTACTGCAGAGATCCTGTGGGCGATTATGAACAGCGTGCTTTTCGATGGAAGGTGCTTCAGGTTCTTAAGCAGCCTGTATTCGGTATCCATGTCCAGTGCGCTGGTGGCGTCATCGAGTATCATTATGGGCGACCTTCTTATTATCGCCCTGGCGATGGCGATCCTCTGCTTCTGTCCGCCTGAAAGTCCAACGCCTCTTTCACCGATGATGGTAGCAGGACCTTCGGAGAGCTCTCTCACGAAATCAGCGCAAGAGAGGTCCAGGGCTTCGGTGACTTCAGCGTCAGTCGCATCCCTTCGTCCAAGGCGTACATTGCTTTCAATGGTATCGGAGAAAAGGAAGGTGTCCTGCGGTACTACCGACATGTTTCCCCTGAGTGATTCAAGGGTTATCTCCCTTACCGGCACATCATCGATCAGTATATCGCCTGACTGGAATTCATAATATCTGCCGATCAGGCCTGTTAAGGATGATTTGCCTGAGCCTGTGGTTCCCATTATAGCTACAGTACTTCCTGCATTTGCGGTAAAGGATATGTCCTCCAGAACATTTTCCCCTCCGTAGGAGAAGGAGAGGTCCCTGAATTCGATTTTGCCTGAGATCGACGTTTCCAAAGCGCCTTCAGTATTTCTGATCGACGGCTCCTCAGCGAATATCTTCTCGAGCTTTCCAAGGGACGACTTGTTCTGCGAAGCCAGGTTTATTAGCCAGCCCATGTCCCTTAGCGGCCATATGAGGTTCCAGATGTAGGTGGAGAACGCGACGAGGGTTCCGAGCGTCATTTCCCCGCTGGTCACGAAGTAGCCTCCGAAGGCGACCATGGCAACGACAGCAAGGTTCGTCAGAAGCTCTATCGGAGGGAAGTAGTCGGACATGATCTTTGTCTGCCTGCTGTTAAGCTCGAAGTTCTTCCTGTTCATCTCAAAGAACTTCCCTATTTCATGCCTCTCCCTGGAAAAGGCCTTTACGAGCCTTACTCCGGCAATGTTCTCCTGTGCTGTTGTGTTTAGCTTTGCGATATGGTCTGAGATCTCCTCATAGCTCTTAGTGCTCCTCTTTTCAAGCTGCACCGCTATCCAGGCTATTGGAAGCATGATCGTAAGGCAGATCAGTGTAAGCTTCCAGTTGAACCATGTGAGGAGCCCGAGTGCGAGAATGAAATACAGGGCATCCTCGACGATGAGCCTCAGGCCGAAGGCGACTGCATTCCAGACGTTTTCCACATCCTCGCTCATCCTCGCCATGAGCTCACCTGTGTTCATAGTGTCGAAGTATTTGAAGCTCAGCTTCATTATATGGCGGTAGGTGTCATCCTTGAGCCTTATCACCACCTTGGTCGAGAACAGGTCGAAGAGATATTCCTTGGTATATCCAAGGACAGCCCTGGACATGGTAACGCCAAGCAGGCCGGCTATATAGGGGAGAAGGAGATGCCTCTCTCCGCCGGTGACTACCCTGTCGATTATCGCGCGTGTTATGAGCGGATTGAAGAAATCAAGGACAAGCGAAAGGATCATCGCCATTGAAGGGATGATCACAAGCAGCTTGTGTTTCCTGACCTCCGAGTATACTCTGTCTATTTTGAAAACCCCCTGGATGTAAAAAGTCATGGATTGCCCATGACTTTACGATACATCATATATATATATTGTCAACCCTTTACCGGGCTTTTAGAAGTGGTCTTATGATATCAGCTACCTTTACCGATTCGCCTGCCCCCATGGTGATCACCATGTCGCCAGGAGAAGCGAAATGCATGATGCTGTCAGCTGCCTCCCTGAAGCTGTGGCAGTTCACGGCAGTCACGGTATGCCTTTCCCTTATGGCATCCCCAAGCTCTTCCGATGTCACGAGTCCGGTGTCAAGCTCCCTGGCTGCGTATATGTCGAGGAGGACCAGAGTGTCCACGTCGTCAAAGGCTTCAACGAAGCCCTCGAACAGAGTTCTCGTCCTCGTGTAGGTATGAGGCTGGAAAACCACATGGACCCTTCTTGAATCGGTTCTCCTTGCCGTCTCGATTGCAGCCCTTATCTCGCTCGGATGGTGCGCATAGTCGTCTATTACCGTGACTCCGCCCTCCGTATAAAGGTGCTGGAACCTCTTGTCCACGCCGGTGAACGAGGAGAGCCCCTTTCTTATCGATTCAAGCGGGATCCCTGCTGCTATGGATGCGCCTATTGCTGCAAGGGCATTTGAGACATTGAACCTGCCGGGAACGCCCATGTTGACCGACATAAGGTATTCACCCTTGAGGTATACGTCAAAGCTTGCCCTGCCTGACTCGCTGAAGGTGATTTTTTCTGCCCTCAGGTCCCCGTTATCGATTCCGAACCGAACTACCCTGGCTTTGGCATCCTTAAGCACATAATCCATGTTTTTGTCATCGGCATTTGCTACTATCGTGCCTTCTTCAGGGATCATCCCCACGTACTCCCTGAAGGTATCAAGTACATGCTGAAGGTCCCTGTAGTAATCCAGGTGGTCTGCCTCGACGTTCAATATGATTGCGGTGAGGGCAGGAAACCTGAGGAACGAGCCCTTGTATTCGCAGGCTTCAGTGATGAACAGGTCGCTTTCCCCGATCCTGAAGTTTCCGCCTATAAGAGGAAGCTGCCCGCCCACAAGGATGGTCGGGTCCGAGTCACTGTTCATGGCGATGGATGAAAGCATGGAGGTCGTGGAGGTCTTTCCGTGGGTCCCTGATACCGAAATGGAATTCCTGAAGTTCTTCATAAGGTGTCCCAGGAACTCGGAACGGTCAAGTGTCCTTATTCCTCTCTCCCTTGCTTCCATGAGCTCCTCATTGTCATCACGGATCGCTGCCGTGTAGACGATGAGGTCCTGGTCCGTGATGTTGGACCTGAAATGGCCGATCACTACCTTTGCCCCTCTTTCCCGCAGGCTTCCTATGGTGTCAGATTCCCTGAAGTCAGAACCCGTTACCTCTATGTTGTTGCTGAGGAGTATGGCGGCAAGGCCGCTCATCGATACTCCGCCTATTCCTATGAAATGCACCTTTTTACCTTTATAGTCCCTGAAATCAAATGACATAAAATCAGCTCCGATATTTTTCTTTTGGTATTGCTTTGGGGTGTAAAACAGTCCCCCATTTAGTATGATAATACAAAGAGGGCCAAAAAGAAACAATTTGAAGCATAGGGCCTTTAAGAGGAGTGTTCTGCAATGGAAGGCAAAAGGCAGGCAGGCATTTTGGCGGCAGGTTTTGTAAAGGATGGAATGACAGTAGGTCTCGGGACCGGGTCCACCGTTTACCATACGATAATGAGGCTGGGAGAAATGGTCAGGGAAGGAATGAGGATAAGGTGCGTATCAACATCGGAAGCGACTACTGATCTTGCAGAGAGCCTGGGCCTTGACCTCGTACCAATGTCAGAGGTTCCTGAGATCGACATTACCATAGACGGTGCCGATGAGGTGGACAGGTCGTATAACGGCATAAAGGGCGGCGGCGGAGCACTTCTCTATGAAAAGCTGGTTGCCGACATTTCCGGAAGGGTCGTGTGGGTAGTCGACAAAAGCAAGCTGGTAGAAAGGCTCGGAGCCTTTCCGCTTCCAATTGAAGTCGTCCCTTTCTCCCATATGCAGCTCATGAGGAAGCTTGAAGCAATGGGATTTGCACCGAGGCTCAGGATGTCAGGCGATCGTCCGTTCACAACTGACGAGAAGAACTACATAATTGACCTTAAGACAGGCTTCATTGATGACCCGAGAGGGCTGCACGAGCTTTTGAAGCTCATGCCAGGCATCATCGAGACAGGGCTTTTCATCGCAATGGCGGATACCGTCGTAGTTGGCGGCGAAGATGGGGCAAAGGTGCTTGAAAGCCACGGATGACGCGGGATTTACGGACAGGTTCAGGATCATTATCACGAATGCTGATTATATCAAAGCGTTTACTTCACCTCTATTTTCTGAATTTTACGAATGATTTTTTAAAAAACATTGCGAAACATTCGATTGTATTATAAGATATATTTTGAGGAAATGGAGGCGAACTTATGGAGAAATATTCCAGAAACAGCAGAGTCAGCATCATAACCAAGATCCTGACCGAAAATCCAAACAAGATAATGAGCCTTAATTACTTTTCAGATATCCTTAACGCGGCTAAGTCCACCATCAGTGAGGACATACTGGTTGTAAGGGAGATCCTCGAAAAGCTTGATATGGGCAGGATAGAGACGATAGCCGGAGCAACTGGCGGAGTCAGGTACATAGTGAAGGTGAGCGAGAAGGAGAAGGAAAAGTTCAAGGAGTACATCTGCTCCACTCTTTCCGACAAGTCCAGGGTCGTTCCCGGGAATTTCCTCTATGTTACCGACATAATGCTTGATCCGGAAGTGGTCTCAAAAGCCGGCGCAATGCTGGCCGGACACTTCATAAAGCTTAAGCCGGACTACATCATAACTGTCGAGACCAAGGGAGTCCCACTGGCCTACGAGGTTGCAAGGTATATGGGGGTTCCCCTCATAGTCGCAAGGAAGAACTCGAAGGTAACGGAGGGTACATCTGTAACTATAAACTATGTTTCAGGAACCACGGGACGTCTTTCGACCATGGGTCTGTCAAAGAGGACACTCAAGACCTCATCAAGATGTCTGTTCATCGACGACTTCCTGAGAGCCGGCGGAACGGTAAACGGCATCGAGGACCTTCTCAGGGAATTTGATTCAGAGCTTATAGGCATAGGAGTCCTTGTTGACAACAAGGAAGTCAAAAAGACAATGACCAAGCCTTACGTATCCATAGTCGATTATTTCGGGATCGACGAGAAGGGTGCCATAAGGATGAAGCCTTCAACTACGATCTAGATAAAACTGCCATTTCAGGTATCGTCCTGAAATGGCAGTTTTTATTCATATGAATTCTATAAGCTCGACATGTACTGTGTAATCGGCATCCCTGGAAGCCACAGCTCCGGATCCGGGGTCAAATCCCTTGTATCTCCCGCCGTAGACCTGCCACAGTATCCTGTACCTGTTATCTCCATCAAGTACAGAAAGGACCTCTTCTGTTTTGTTTTCCGGCACATTGCCCACATGTCCCATCTCGTCGTGGATCACCCTGACCCTGGAACCATCTGAAATAAGCTTGATTTCTCCGAGGCCGGTAAGCTCAGTCTCAAAGACTCCCATCCTGAGCCTCACGATCTCCTCATCCGAGAGCCCTTCAAATCTTGAGCCGGGATGTATCCGCTCTTTTGAGAAGTCTGCTATTATCTCCTGAAAGCTTCTTCCCTCATCATCAAGTCCATTGATGTCCGCATCGAATACTACGGACCTGGTTTCAGGTACTGACGCTCCAGAGAGTTCTGATGGTGGGACCGGACTGGATTTTTCACCGGGTGCATCCTTTGGGATGGTTCCCTTATAGAGACCGAGGGCGAATATCGGTATCGAGATATATGCCAGCATGTAGTTTCTTGTAAGTATTCCTGACAGAAGAAGCAGCGATGCGGCAAGCTTTATGGTGCCGGCTGACTTCTTGTCCTTTTTTAGCAGTTCATTTAACATCAAAATTCCCCATTCCTGGTTTATTACAGGCAAAGTTCCCGGATAGCCTTAGCGACTCCTGCGTTGTCGTTTGTGTCGGTTACCATTTTCGCGATTGACTTAAGCTCTGGGATCGCATTTCCCATGGCCACTCCCATTCCTGCATAGCCTATCATGGAAAGGTCGTTTTCACCGTCTCCGATGGCTATCACTTCATCTTTCTTTATTCCAAGGCGACCTATAAGGGCGTCTATCCCTCTGGCCTTGCTGACTCCTGACTTTATGACCTCCAGCCCGAACCAGGTGGAGGACACTGCCTCAAGTGTAGGGTGGCCTTCAAGGGCTCTCCTCAGCTTCACGAATTTTTCAGGATGCTCCCTCTCCAGGGAGATGGACTTGACGATTCTCGAGTTCCTTTCCCTGAAGGTCCGAAGGAGGTCGTCAGTCTCTATGATCTCGATCCTTCTTTCGGGAGGCAGATGAAGATTGGCATCCATGTATCCGTTGGCGTCACCTAAGGGTCTGTCACAGATCAGGGCGTTCCATTCATTGTAGTGGGTAAGCAGGTCAAGCCTTCCCAGAAGCTCCGTAAGGTACAGGAGATCACCTTCATCGATGGTCTCGTGTATAAGGATCTCCTCACCGTATTTTACGAAAGCTCCGTTCGAGGCTACTGTAAGGGTGTCCACCCCCAGCTTGGAGCCGTACAGGTTGCCGTAGTTGTACATCCTGCCTGTGGTGATCGCGATTTTTATTCCCTTAGCAGCGGCCTCCCTTATGGCCTCTATGTTTTCCTTAGGTATCTTCTTGTGGCTGTCGTAGAGCGTGCCATCGACATCAAGGCAAATAAGCTTGTAGTTATCCATATTATCTCCAATCATCTGTTTAGTTTGAGCGGCTCGTAGACCTGCCTGAAAAATGGGCTGAAAGCTGAAATCCTGTCATACTCTGACCAGTTGCCGTCGCAAACAGGGCAGAAATGGCCTCCATGTGCTATAAGCCCGGGGCTTGCCTCGAACCTGTGCCCCAGCGGGCATTCCCAGGAGAGCTTTTTCCAGAGGTCGCCGTCATAGCCTCCTGAAAGCAGACGTCCACCCCTGAAGGCTGCGATATCCTCAAGGTCACTGAAATCAATTCCTTCGAGTCCCTTGCCTTCGTCGTATCCGTGGGAAAGGATGACCTTATCCTGTTCCCGTGTGCTTCTCAGTGGACTCCATGTCTCCCAGCCGGGAATGAGCTTAAGCGATCCTATGGACCCGTAGAAGGCATCGATCTTCTCCCCCTCCTTCTCCCTCATCCACTGAAGGCTGCCGCCTTTTTTTGATGAGATGGAGGACATGCCCCTTTTTACAGGTGAAGGACCCAGCATGCCTGAAAGCCTGATACCTACCGGCAGCTGCCTTCGGATCCTTTTTGCAAAGTCCTCCGGGCTTTCGCTCCTGAAATGGAGGAAGTCCTCAAGGATATCCGAATCAAGGTAATACTGTCCGTGGAAATTGCCAAGGGCAAACCAGGAAGGCTCCATGACCTTTATTATATCCCTGATTCCGATGGTTTTATATAGCAGTTCCATGAACTCATAGTAGGTAAACCGGCATTTTTCTCCGCCGCCCACGTTGTAGATATGCCTCCAGAACCCTTCCGGAAGGTCATGGTCTATGATATGTTCCAGCATGGCAGCGCTGTCCTCGTCAGATATCCACTCCATGCAGTTGTTCAGGGGCTGGTGGAATATTATCCCGTCCCTTACAGAAAGAAGGCCCTTGTGCATGATTCCTGTCTGCCTGAGTGACACCCAGTACCTGAGTCCGGATTCGGCTACCTCCCGTTCCGCCCTGAGCTTTGACAGCGCATAGGCATCGAACCTGGCTGGCTTCACAGGGTCACCGACCCTTCCCCAGTGGAGAGGAGGCCGCCTGTCTCCTGTTTCAGCAATTGAGCCTATGAACACCAGCTTCACCGAAGACTCCCTGCCCTGAGCCTTTATGGCGGCGAGAAGGTTCCTTGTGCCATTCAGGTTGACCTCCATGGCAAGCTCGGGAAGCTTGTCAGCAGCAGGAGAAACTACAGCCGCCATGTGGATTATGATATCAGCCGTTCCTACCGGCTCATCCAGGGCGGATCTGTCGCATACATCCGCGCATACTATTGAAAGCTTACCTTTCCTCGACATCTCCTTAAGGGTTTCAATCTTTCTGTCCTTCGGGGATGCAAGAACAACAAGCCTTATATCCTGTCTGCCGACAAGCCTTTTTAAAAGCGGCCACCCCATGTTTCCGGTGGCTCCGGTAACAAATACGGTTCTCATAAGCATTCTCCGTCATATTTCATTTTTCTTATAATCATTGTAATATTTTTTTAGCAAATTTCATATTAATTGGAGTAATATCATCCATTTACCAATAATTCGGCAACCCGAGAAGAAACCTATTGAAAATGTAATCTTTTACATACTATAATGAATATACAAAGGCCTTGAATTCAGAATTTTACAAATAAAAAGGGTATTAAGGTAGGCCACAAACTAAGGAGGTATGACATGAACATCACAGACGTAAGGATTAGGAAAATAGCTGCAGAGGGCAAGATGAAAGCTATTGTATCAGTGACATTCGACAATGAGTTCGTTGTTCACGATATCAAGGTAATTGAAGGGCAGAACGGACTATTTATAGCGATGCCTTCAAGAAAGACACCGGATGGTGAATTCAAGGATATTGCACATCCAATAAACACGCTTACAAGGGAAAGGCTCCAGGACTCGATACTCGGAGAATACGAGAAGGTAAGGAACGAGGAGCCGGAAACGGAAGTGCTTGTAGCGGCAGAGGTTTAGTAAAATACAGATTGTGGCCTGATTTATGTCAGGCCACAATTTTCTCTTGCGAATAAGTATGACAAAGCGAAATCCTGACAGCACTTAAGTTGAAATGACAGGGCTCCTAATCTATAATGGAATAGGTGAAACAAGCTGCAAAAAGGGCGCAGTAGAAAAAAGAAAGCCCTATTATACAACAGAGGTGAAAGTATGGGAAAATACGCATTGATCCTTGCGGCCGGTGAAGGAAAGAGAATGAAATCAAAAGTCTCTAAGGTCCTTCACAAGGTATGCGGCAAGGAGATGGTAAACCACGTCATTGATGTGATGAGAAGCGCTGGCTTCGAGGATGTCAACGTGATCGTCGGAAAGGCCAGGGAACAGGTGATGGCAGGGACCTCCTCAAGGGGAGTTTCATTCTCGGTGCAGGAAAACCCTATGGGTACCGGACACGCGGTCATCTGCGCAAAGGAATACCTTGAAGGCAAGGAGGGAACTGTAGCCATATTCACAGGCGACGCGCCTCTGATCAGAAGAGAGACAGTGGAAGCCATGTATTCGAGGCATGAGGCGAACGCTTCAAGCGCTACGCTCCTTACATCGGTGATCTCCGACCCGGCAGGATACGGCAGGGTTATAAGGGACGGCGATGAGGTCTTGAGGATCGTAGAGCACAAGGATTGCACTGAAGAGGAGCTTAAGACTCTTGAGGTCAATGCCGGAATGTACATGTTTGACATAAAGGATCTCCTTGAAAGCCTGAAAGAGCTTAAGAATGACAACGCACAGGGTGAATATTACCTTACTGATGTCATTGGGATCTTAAGGGGCAAGGGCAAAAAGGTAGGAGCAAGCATCACTGAATTTGATGAGACAAGAGGAGTCAATTCCAGGGCACAGCTTTCCGAGGCCGAGGAGATCATGAGGGAAAGGATAGCAAGGTTCCACATGGAAAACGGAGTCACCTTCACAGACTGGAGGTCGACCTACATAGGAGCCGATGTAGCCATAGGCATGGACACGGTCGTCCATCCTGGTGTATCCCTCGAAGGCAGGACCTTCATAGGTGAAGACTGTACCCTTTTCCAGAATTCAAGGATCGTAGATTCCGAAATCGGTGATGATGTGACAGTAACATCTTCAGTGATCCTGGAATCAAAGGTAGGAAGCCATACCTCAGTCGGACCCTTCGCCTATATCAGACCTGATTCTGAGATCGGCGAGCATGTCAAGGTTGGAGATTTCGTCGAAATCAAGAAATCGGTCATAGGAGATGGTACCAAGATATCCCATCTCACATATATAGGGGACGCTGAGGTTGGCAAAAATGTCAATTTCGGATGCGGAACCGTCATAGTCAACTACGATGGCAAGAAGAAGTGGAAGACGGTTGTGAAGGACAATGCATTCATTGGCTGCAACACAAACCTTATTTCTCCTGTCACTGTGAACGAGGGAGCCTACATCGCCGCGGGCTCGACAATTACTGATGAGGTGCCTAAAGACAGCCTTGCAATAGCGAGAGCGAAGCAGGTGGTCAAGGAAGGCTGGGTCACAAGAAGGAACGAAGAAGCTGTGAAGGGGGACGTTGATAAATGAACAAGAGCCACTATAACAACATGAAGATTTTTGCAGGAAACTCACATCCGGAGCTGGCAAAATCCATAGCAGGGATCCTTGGGATGAAGCTTGGGGACTGTAAGGTTGGCACATTTTCAGACGGTGAGATATTCGTCGAGACGAACGAGACCGTAAGAGGCTGCGACGTATTCATAATCCAGTCGACCAACAACCCGGTAAACAACAACCTCATGGAGCTTCTCATCATGATCGATGCGTTCAAGAGAGCATCAGCAGGAAGGATAAATGCCGTTATTCCATATTATGGATATGCAAGGCAGGACAGGAAGGCAAAATCGAGGGATCCCATCACTGCAAAGCTTGTAGCTGACATACTTACAACTGCAGGTGCAGACAGGGTGCTTACCATGGACCTGCATGCAGCCCAGATACAGGGATATTTCAACATTCCTCTGGACCATCTGCTCGGAATGCCTATAATCGCTGACTACTTCATAAAGAAGGGCTTCATGGAGAATGAGGACATAGTCGTGGTTTCCCCTGACCTTGGCTCTGTAACAAGGGCAAGGAAGCTTGCTGAAAGGATCCATGCGCCGATGGCGATCATCGACAAGAGGAGACCCAAGGCAAACGTATCCGAGATCATGAACATAATCGGAGATGTAAGGGACAAGGTATGCATACTTGTAGACGACATGATCGACACTGCAGGGACCATAACCAATGCTGCAAACGCTCTGAAGGACCTGGGGGCAAAGAACGTATACGCGGCCTGCACCCACGGAGTATTCTCAGGACCTGCGATAGAAAGGATCAACAGCTCTGCAATAGAGGAGCTGGTATGCCTTGACACCATAGCAAGGCCTGACAGGACGGACATGGAGAAGTTCACATACCTTTCAGTGGCACCGCTCTTCGGAGAAGCCATAAAGAGGATAAAGGACGATGTTCCGTTAAGCAAGCTTTTCGACTGATTCATAACGATAGCGGCAGGGTTTATACCTGCCGCTATTTTATAATGATTATAATTTATTAACAATTGACCCCGTACCCATTAATTATTTGTAACTTTTATGATTTTTCTACATAAAGAATATATGATTATGTTAAGAATATTTATTAAACATGAACAGGCCGCCATAATTCATGGTACCTGGATGTGAAAAAGGGGATAAAGTCATGGAAGGAAAGATAGGAAAGATATTGGTAGTGGATGACGATGAGAATATCAGCGAAGTGCTGAAGATGTATCTGCAGAGCTCAGGCTACGACACCAGGGTATGCGGAGACGGAAAGTCAGCCCAGGAGACCTTCCTGGAATACAAGCCCGACCTGGTGCTTCTGGACATCATGCTTCCATACATTGACGGAATAGATGTCCTCAAGTGGATAAGGAGAGACTACGACACTCCTGTCATCATGCTTACAGCCAAGGGAGATACCTTCGACAAGGTTCTGGGACTTGAGCTGGGAGCCGACGACTACATGGTAAAGCCTTTCGAGCCAAAGGAAGTAGTTGCCAGGGTCAAGGCTGTAATGAGGAGATTCAACACTGACGGAGGTGGCAAGGAGGTCCTGAACTTCCCTGAGCTAAACATCGACGTCAATTCATACAACGTAACCTACAAGAACCAGGACATTAAGATGCCTCCTAAGGAGTTCGAGCTCCTCTACCACCTGGCTTCAAACAAGAACAGGGTATTCACAAGGGAGCAGCTGCTCTGCGAGGTATGGGGCTATGACTATCCCGGAGACTCGAGGACTGTGGATGTCCATATCAAGAGACTGAGGGAAAAGCTACACGGCGGACCTAACTGGCAGCTTGAGACTGTCTGGGGAGTAGGGTACAAGTTCGAAGTCAAATAGGATTTGGTGACATTATGAAGAACAGCAGTCTGGTGACGAAGCTGGTGGCGACTCTCGCTATCGTCGTCGCCGTTAGCTATATTATGATATCTGCGGCACTGTCCATATGGTTCCAGGGGCATCTGCGCGCACAGGTAACTGAAAGAGCTGAAATCACAGCAGGGTATATAGCGGAGTATGTGACCGACTATCTCGACAAGGACATAGATGACATAGTCCTCGGTGAGAACATAAGAAGGGTCTCGGAGGGTGAAGACTGGGACTTTCTCCTTATCGACGCATCGGACTACATATACTATGTCTCTGATGCAGGCTACGACAGCCTGATCTACTCAAAGTTCAGGCTTCCTGACAAGGGAAGGCTGATAGCGGGATCGGAGCTTGAGATAAGCGGTGAGGTCAATCCGATAACGAAGGAGACCTCCCTCGTATTCATCAAGCCGGTTTTCAACCAGGATGCCTATGTCGGGAGCCTTGTGACCTACATCGCGGATAGTGCTGTCAAAGCGCCCCTTTCAAGCGTCCTTGTAATAATCTGGGGGCTTGCTGCGCTCGCTTTCTTCATGACGCTGCTTGGAATCTACTATTTTGTCCAGAAGATGCTGTTCAAGCCTCTGACGGACCTGAATACCATAGCATCCAAGATCTCGAAGGGTGAGGTCTCCCAGAGGGTGAACGTCACCTCTGACGATGAGATCGGGCAGCTTGCAAAATCCTTCAACATCATGGCGGAGTCACTGGAGCAGACCGACAAGAACAGGCGTGACTTCCTGTCCAACATTTCCCATGAGCTGAGGTCCCCGATAACATCGATGAAGGGCTTCATTGCAGGAATACTTGACGGGATAATCCCAAAGGACAAGGAGAACTATTACCTCACCATAGTCTATGATGAGACGCAGAGGCTAACGAGGCTTGTCAACGACCTTCTTGACCTGTCGGCCATGGAATCCGGAAGATTCTCATTCAGGATGACTGAGGTCGACCTGAACGAGATAATAAGGCTTTGCATAATAAGGGCTGAGACCAAGATAAATGACAAGGGCCTGAAGGTAAATGTCACCCTTGAAGGAGACCACCTTTACGTTGCAGGGGACAGGGACAGGCTGATACAGGTAGTTACGAACCTCCTTGACAACTCAATGAAGCATGCGCCTGACAACGGACATGTGGAGATCTACACCAAGACCAAGGGAAAGAAGGTCCACACAACTGTGTACAACGACGGCCAGAGCATATCTGACAGCGACATAAAGTATATATGGGACAGATTCTACAAGGCTGACAAGTCAAGGACCAACAAGGTTTCAACGGGTCTGGGGCTTCCCATCGTCAGGAACATAATAACTCAGTTCGGCGAAGACATATGGGTGGAGAACAGGCCCAAGGGCGTTGCGTTCACCTTCACGCTGAGCAAGACCTAAGGAGACGAAATGGGAGAGTTTGATAAGGATAGGGAAACCAGCCAGAACAACGAAGAATTAAGGGACGAGAGCCGGTCAGGAGAGATAAGGTTCAGGCAGGACAAGAAGGCAAGGTTCCTTCAGAGGCTTGCAGGGATATCAGCTCTCCTGGCTGTCATTGTCATGACCTCGCTCATCACGTCGACCATTGTCGCGAGAAGGATCTACGAGAACGCTCTGAGGGTGGACACAGAGGGCAACATCCTTCAGGTGATAAGGATGAACATTGAGAACTTCACCCGTGACTTCTATGACAGGCAGATCATAAGGGACATATATGCAAGGGTCGCAGGTTCTCTGGTTGGAGTTTCAAGGGATCCGGCAGCATTTGCAACAGGAAGCTATGATGGGGTGCTCACCGGGGTTGTAATGAACACAAGCGGCCACATTCTGGTGCCCTATTCAATGATCGACGGGTATCAGGGGCCCATATATGTGAAGACATCAAAGGACAAGGACAATGTTCTTGAGGCCGTGATCGTGGGAAAGGACAAGTCCACTGATACCGCGGTGATACTGGTAGAAGGTCTTGAAGTGGAGCCTCCGAAATTCGGAGACTCAAGCTCTGTGAAGGTGGGGCAGGCGGTCCTTGCCATAGGCAGCTCATTCGGTGACATCGAAAAGGGGACAGTGACCTTCGGGATAATAAGCACTGTCAATAAGCTTATATCGACGGTCACGGAGGACAACAGGGAAGTCAAGGTGTATGCCTTCGAGACCGATGCCAGCGTCAACCGGGCGACAAACGGCGGAGTGCTTGTCAGCATGCAGGGCGATGTCATTGGGATCAACAGCCTTGACCTTTCGGAGGACTTCAACGGGGGCTTCGGTGCGGCAATAACCATCAACGAGGCCAGGAGCGTGGTGCGCAGCATCATCAATACAGGGCAGGCCATTGAGCCGTATATGGGGATAACAGGAAACATCGTGACTGAGGACCTTGAAGGGCAGACAGGCTACTACATAAGAAGGATCGAGCCTGAAAGCACGGCTGACAGGGCAGGACTTCGGCCTACCGACATAATACTGTCCATCGACTCTATTGCAATGACATCTGAAACCACCATCGATGACTACCTCAAGACCAAGAAGGTGGGAGAGACGGTGGTGCTCAGGGTCATGAGGGTTTCCGGCGAGCAGACCATAGAAGCTACGCTTTACGGTACCAGGGTAAGATGATTTTTCAAAGGGGCTTTATATGAGGCCCCTTTTTGCATTACAATGTAAGGATAGAAAAGGCATAAAGGAGAATGATATAGATGGTGAAGGTAGAAAGCTTCCAGATGGACCATACCAAGGTAAAGGCGCCCTTCGTAAGGAAGTGCGGTCTGTACCCTGGAAAGAGCGGGGATACTGTGTCCAAATTCGACCTGAGGTTCATACAGCCTAATCAGGGAGTCATGGAGACATCAGGCATACATACAATGGAGCACCTCCTGGCGGGATACATGAGGGAGAAGCTTGAGGATATCATAGATATCTCGCCCATGGGCTGCAGGACAGGCTTTTATATGGTAGCCTGGGGTGACCTTACAGAGGATTCCGTCGCTGATGCCCTGGAATATGCACTTAAAATGGTCATTGAGACTGAGGAGATACCTGCCGCGAACGAGCTGCAGTGCGGAAACTACAGGGACCATTCTCTTGAGCTTGCAAAGAGCTATGCGAGGGAAGTCCTGGAAAAGGGACTGCGCAGCGGCTTCTACGTTTGATTGGGTGGTGGTGAATTTGTATCTTATCGTAGGCCTTGGCAATCCAGGGCCTGACTACATGCACACAAGGCACAATGTGGGCTTCGACTGTCTTGACATGCTTGCATCGGACATCGGGGCAAGCCTTGACAGGACAAGGTTTAGGGGCTATTTCGGGGAAGGGAGGATTGGGACAAAGAAGGTCCTTCTGCTGAAGCCATCCACCTACATGAACCTTTCCGGTGAAAGCGTGGGTGAAGCGGCAGCCTTCTACAAGGTGCCTCCGGAAAACATTATACTGATATATGACGACATAAGCCTCGAGGTTGGGAGGCTGAGAATAAGGAAGAAGGGAAGCCCGGGAGGCCACAACGGAATCAAATCCGTAACTGCGCACCTCGGGACAGACGCGTTTCCACGGGTCAAGATAGGCATTGGAGGTCCGCAAAGGGATCTCGTAAGGCATGTGCTCGGGAAATTCCAGCAGGAAGAGAGGGATATCATTGACAGGACGCTTACAGCAGCTAAGGATGCCGTCATTGCAATGGTCAAAACCGGAGTGGACTCTGCCATATCGGAATATAACGGCTTCAGGGCCGAGCAGGTGTCACCATGAGACTTAATGGAATCTTAGATGCCATAGAATCCGACAAGGGCTTCAGGGAGCTTATCGGTAATATGGAGGCAGGAAAACATCCCGTAGGGGTATACGGGGTGTCGGAATCAGCAAAGGCCTTCCTCTTGTCAGCTGTGTTCAGAAAATCAGAACACGGCCTTTTCGTGTTTGCATCGAAGGACATGGATGCAAAGAATTTATACGAGGACCTGCTTCTGTATGAGAACGACGTATATTACTTCCCGTCCAAGGAAGCGGTGTTCTACAACATTGATGCCATATCCGGAGACCTCAGGTGGGAGAGGCTCAAGGTCATGAAGAGGCTCCTTGAGGGCGGCAGGAAGATCGTGGTGACAACAATTGATGCCCTCAGCCAGTTCTACACCCCGGCCGGATTCTTCAGGACATATACCTTCAAACTCAAAAAGGGTGAGACAGCTGACCTGAAGGCCATAGGCAGAAGGCTTACTGAATCAGGGTACCAGAGGGTCGAGATGGTTGAAGGAAGGGGGGAATTCGCACAGAGGGGCGGGATACTCGATATTTTCGTTCCCATGGGGTCCATGCCGTACAGGATAGAGCTGTTCGGAGATGAGATAGATTCCATAAGGACCTTCAACCCTGAGACCCAGAGGAGCATAGAGCATGCGGACTCAATCGAGATCTTCCCTGCAAAGGAAATGATAATCGGACAGGAGACCATGGAAAACGGGGCAAGAAGGATCGAAGCTGAGCTTAAGGGGATCATCGAGACCAAGAGCAAAAGGAAGGAGTACCAGAAGGAAAGCCTTGAAAAGCTGAAGGTGAATGTGGGTGCGAACCTGGAACACCTGAAGGAAGGCATGTACTTTGAGACGATAGATTCCTACCTGCCGTTCTTCTACGATGAACCTTCCACACTCTTCGACTTCATCGGCAGCGACACCATAGTTGTTGATGATACGTCGAATTCACTCGGAAAGCTGGATTCGACTTACCTGGAGTTTCGGGAGAACTATGAGGCGTTCCTTGAAAGGGGTGAGATACTTCCATCCCAGGGGAAGCTCCTCATGGAAAAGGAGATACTGATATCTGAGCTTAAGGAAAGACCCGTTGTGACACTTAACCAGTTCCAGAAGACAGAGAGGTTCCTTCCTCCAAGGAGCCTTGTATCCTTCAATGAGGTGACCATATATAACTATCAGGGTCAGCTTGACATGCTGATCGAAGACATCAGGGAGCGGAAGAGGAGAGGCTATGCCACGGTGATACTCGCAGGCTCAAGGTCAAGAGGAGAGAGGCTTGTCGAGACATTAAGGGAAAGGGGGCTTGAATCATCCTACAAGGACCAGGTCTCAAAGCTTGTACCCTCCACAGTCACAGTAACCTTCGGAAATCAGCTGAGGGGCTTTGAATTCCCGGATATCAAACTTTCACTCATTTCGGACAAGGAGGTTTTCGGCGAGGCGAAGAGAAAATCATCGAAGAAGCCTAAGAAGGGGAAGGGACTTGCAAAGATCCAGTCCTTTACCGAACTGAAGTCCGGAGACTATGTGGTCCATGTCAACCATGGTATCGGTGTATTCCACGGAATCAGGCAGCTCGAGAGCGGCGGACTGATAAGGGACTACCTTGACATATCCTATGACAAGAATGACAAGCTGTTCATACCTGTGGAGCAGCTCGACATGATACAGAAGTATGTGGGCACAGAGGGCAAGGAGCCTAAGATAAGCAAGCTCGGAGGCTCCGAATGGGCAAAGGCAAAGGCAAAGGTCAAGACGTCCGTTGATGAGATCGCAGAGGACCTTATAAAGCTTTATGCTGAAAGGGAGAAGGTAAAGGGCTTCCCGTTCAGCAAGGATACCGAGTGGCAGAATCAGTTCGAGGAGGAATTCCCATATACTGAAACAGATGACCAGCTTACATCCGTTGAAGAGATAAAGGCTGATATGGAGAAGGACAAGCCCATGGACAGGCTGCTGTGCGGAGATGTGGGCTACGGTAAGACAGAGGTTGCAATGAGAGCGGCCTTCAAGGCAGTAATGGACGGCAAGCAGGTTGCATTCCTTGTTCCTACCACCATACTTGCCGAGCAGCATTACGGCAATTTCAGGAGGAGGTTCCAGGGCTTCCCGGTGAAGGTAGACATGATATCGAGGTTCAGGTCCCAGAAGCAGCAATCAGATACCTTGAGGAGCCTCAAGGAAGGGAACGTGGACATACTTATAGGTACCCACAGGCTGATCTCCAAGGATATCAGGTTCAAGGACCTGGGGCTGCTTGTGGTTGACGAAGAGCAGAGGTTCGGTGTTACCCACAAGGAAAAGCTGAAGCAGATGAAGAAGAGCGTTGATGTGCTCACTCTGTCTGCGACGCCAATCCCGAGGACGCTCCACATGTCGATGACCGGCATAAGGGACATATCGGTGATCGAGACTCCTCCTGAGGAAAGGTATCCGATACAGACCTATGTCGTGGAGTTCAACGAACAGCTGGTAAGGGATGCGATCCTCAGGGAAAAATCCAGAGGAGGCCAGGTATACTTCGTCCACAACAGGGTGGAGGACATCAATGTGCTGCATGCATATCTGCAGAAGCTCATTCCTGAGGTAACAATAGACATAGGTCACGGACAGATGTCGGAGAGGGAGCTCGAGAACGCCATGATGAACTTCATGGATGGCTTCACGGATGTGCTTCTCTGCACTACGATAATAGAAACAGGAATGGACATACAGAACGTAAACACCATAATCGTGAACAATGCTGACAAGCTGGGACTTTCCCAGCTGTACCAGCTGAGGGGAAGGGTAGGAAGGACAAACAGGATAGCATATGCGTACCTTACCTACAAGAAGGACAAGGTGCTCACGGAGGTTGCCGAAAAGAGGCTGAGGGCACTGAAGGATTTCACCGAGCTTGGAAGCGGCTTCAAGATCGCCATGCGCGACCTTGAGATAAGAGGTGCGGGTAACCTCATGGGCAAGGCCCAGCACGGCCAGATGTCCGTGGTAGGCTACGACCTTTATGTCAAGATGCTCGATGAGGCTGTAAGGATGCTGAAGGGAGAAATGGATGAACCGGAGATCAACACGGTCATCGATATCAAGATAGATGCATACATACCTACTGAGTACATCGAGGATGAGATGCACAAGATCGAGGTATACAAGAAGATCGCCTCGATCGAAAGCAGGGAGGAATATGACGAGGTCAAGGAGGAGCTTATCGACAGGTTCTCGGACATTCCTGATTCCCTGTACAACCTGATGGATATAGCGCTTCTCAAGTCATTCGCGAAGAAGCTAGGAGTACTTGAGGTCAAGGACCACGGCTCCTATGCCCTGATTACCTTCGCTTCTCCCGAGAAGATGACGAAATCAGTGATCGACAGGCTCCTGAAGGCCTACGGAAAGAGGATCGAATTCAGGCGGGATGCTCCGGCCATTGCCTACAGGATAACTGAAAAGCACAAGGACCAGATGATCGCAGGACTTACGTCCTTCATGACTGACCTTCTCGCTTCAAGCCGCACTTAAGCTAATTTTTAGCATGCGATACTACACTTGTTGAAGCGGGACAGGATGTCCCCACATTAATCCAATGAAATTATGATTTAATATCAGGAGTGAGGTAGGACAAGTGAAGAGAGTAAAGAAAGCAATCATGGCAGCTGCTGTTGCCGCAATAGCCACCGTAGGCCTTTCAGCATGCGGCATGGTGGAAAGGACACAGGAGTCCATTGACGGGACAGTTCTTGCCAAAGTCGGAACCGTAAGCATAACGCAGAAGGATCTTGATACTGAAGCCCAGTCATACATAGACACGCTTATAAGCCAGTATGGCGAGGAAGCTGTAGCATCCGACGAGGGCAAGCAGGTTGTAGCCGACCTCAAGAAGGACCTTCTGGCTTCACTTGTAGAGATGGAGATCCTTAACCTCAAGGCAGCGGACTACGGATTGTCGCTTACTTCAGAGGCTGTAACCAAGTCGGCTGATGAGAGGATAGAGTCAATCAAGACGATCTACGGAGATGATGCAAAGTATGTTGAAAGCCTGACTTCAATGGGCTATACCGAGGAGTCCTACAAGACTTTTGTAACTGAGGAAGTCCTGAGGGGTCTGGTATACGATGAGATAGTCAAGGACGTTGCAGCTACCGAGGAAGAGGCCAAGGCCTATTACGAGGAGAACAAGGCAGCTTACGTGGAGAAGGCCGGAGCAACGATATACCACATATACTTCGGTACCGATGCCGCAGCCAAGGCCAAGGCCGATGAAGCGAAGGCAAAGCTTGATGCAGGCGCTGCATTCGCTGACATAGCACTTGAATACGGCCAGGATTCAACAGCAGAGGATGGCGGTGAGCTGGGCTTCTTTGCCTATGACACCGATGAACTTCTCGCGGACTTCATGGACAAGGTAAAGCCGCTCAAGGAAGGCGAGATTTCAGGAGTTGTACAGTCAACTGCAGGCTACCATATCATAACTGTCAAGGATGTCCAGGCAGAGGATATAACACCGGCATTTGATGAGATCAAGGATGACGTCACTGAAGAGCTGCTTGCAGAAAAGAAGCAGACCAGGTATGAAGAGCAGATGACAACCTGGAAGACTGAGCTCAAGGTCACTACCTACGAGGACAAGATAATATAGCCATTTGTGATGCAGGCCGATACCTTATGGTACGGCCTGTTTTTATGTGGTAGAATATCTTATTGAGAATCAATTTCAGTGGAGGTCATCATTTTGAATATGTTTTTAAGATACATTCTTATGGGAATTGGGACAGTCTCCTTTGGACTGGGGCTCGCCGGTGTTTTTCTCCCGATCATTCCTACCACGCCTTTTCTGCTCCTTTCAGCGGCCTGCTGGATGAGAAGCTCTGATAAGGCTTACACCAGGCTCCTAAGCCACAAGAGGTTCGGACCTGCCATAAGGGATTACAGCGAAAATGGCACGATACCGGCAAGGACCAAGATTATAGCAATCCTTCTTATGAGCCTTGGCATAGGCTCGACCATGCTGTTTTTCACGGACAGTACCGCTGTGAGGCTGATCCTCATGGCAGTTGCAGTCTCCGTCGGAACATATGTGGGTTCAAGGCCATCTTCGTAAGAATTGTGGATGTCCGTGATTCATTGAGGTATATTTGAAGTAATAAGAAATAGAGAGGTGCTTATTTTGATACATTTGGCAGGACTTGGACCTGGAAATTACGAGTCAATGACGATCGGGACACTCAAGCTGCTTAAGGAAGGGCCGCTTTTCCTGAGGACCAGGGAGCATCCGACGGTAAGCTTCCTTGAGAGCGAGGGCATAGCCTATGAGAGCCTTGACAGGTTCTACGAGACTCTTGACAGCTTCGAGGAGGTTTACACGTCGATAGCGGAGTTCATTGTTAGCGAGGCTGTCAAGGGGGATGTCGTGTACGCTGTACCGGGACATCCGCTGGTTGCGGAAACCTCTGTCCAGCTGATCATCGAGGCTGCAAAGGAAAATGGCATCGCCTGCAGGGTTCATCCTGCGGTAAGCTTCGTTGATGCGGTGACTGAAGCACTTGGCATAGATCCCATAGGAGGCCTCAGGATAATCGACGCCCTTGACATCGAGAACGAGCATCCTGACTTCTCGAAGGGCACCGTGATCACTCAGGTCTATTCACAGTATGTGGCTGGAAGGGTGAAGCTTGCTCTTTCCGGGTACATGGATGACGAGGCGGAAATAGTGTTCATAAGGGCTGCAGGGACCGCTGACGAGTCCATCAGGAGAATAAGGCTTTATGAGCTTGACAGGCAGAAGGACATTGACCACCTTACCTCGGTGTATGTCCCGAAAGACAATTCGGCATACGACTTCTACAGCTACCTGAGGATAGTTGAGAGGCTGAGGGCCGATGACGGCTGCCCGTGGGACAAGGAGCAGACCCATGAAAGCCTTAAGAGGTACCTCATCGAAGAGGCGTATGAGACGCTGGAGGCCATCGACCTTGATGATCCGGACCTGATGGCCGAGGAGCTCGGTGATGTGCTTCTGCAGGTGCTGCTTCACAGTGTCATAGGGAGGCAGTCCGGTGAATTCAACATCCATGAGGTCATAAGGAAAGGCTCTGAGAAGATGATATACAGACATCCCCATGTGTTTGACAAGGACAGGGACATGACATCGGATGAGGTCCTTGTGCAATGGGATGAGCTAAAGAAGAAGGA
This sequence comes from Clostridiaceae bacterium UBA6085, assembly GCA_002428605.1. GTDB lineage: Bacteria > Bacillota > Clostridia > Clostridiales > Clostridiaceae > Youngiibacter. The sequence continues at coordinate 2,578 of DIXH01000066.1, read as the reverse complement.
AAAGAATGAAGGCTCGATAATCGATGCCGTAGGAAGCGTATCCAGGCACTACCCTTCCCTTCTGAGGGCGGAGAAAGTACAGAGGAAGGCCAGGAAGTATGGCTTCGACTGGGATGACATAGAGCCGGTGTTTGCCAAGATAAGCGAGGAAGTCCTTGAGGTGAGGGAAGCCCTCGACGGAGGCAATGCAAATGATGCGAAGAAGGAGCTTGGTGACCTGCTGTTTGCGGTAGTCAACCTTTCGAGGTTCCTGGATGCGGATCCTGAAATATCACTTAACAATACAACCGACCGATTCATATCAAGAATCACCAAAATGGAAGAGCTCATATCCGCTGATGGAGTCACTTTCAAGGGTCTTGGGCTCGAAGAATTGGACAGTTATTGGGAAAAAGCGAAAATATTTGAAAAAAACCTTTAGAAAAGAAGGGTTTGAGCCAATTGTGTAGAATAACAATAATAGTTTCAATTTTTAATCAATAAGGAGGAATCAATTGTGAACAAGGCGGAATTAATCGCGGCTATCGCTGAGGAAAGCAAGCTCACCAAGAAGGATTCGGAGGCTGCTCTCAAGGCTTTTATCACAGCAGTATCGGCAAGCCTTGAAAAAGGTGAAAAAGTTCAGCTCGTTGGCTTCGGAACCTTTGAAGTAAGGGAAAGAAAAGCAAGAGTCGGAAGAAACCCAAGGACCAAAGAAGAGATAAAGATTCCTGCATCAAAGGCACCATCATTCAAGGCAGGCAAGGACCTCAAGACTAAGGTCAACGTACAGCCAAAGAAGAGGGGCAGAAAGAAAGCGGAGAAATAGCGATCCATATGATGCACGCCTTAAGGGGCGTGCATTTTCATCTTGAAAACTGAGTTATTTTGTATGCATTTTATAAAAATATAAAAAACGTGGTCTAAGTTAGAACATTTAATAAATTTTTCTTCACTTTGCACGGCAAACTATCTATAATGGAATAAACGAGGCATTGGACAGCTGGCTTAGAGCGTCAAAGGAAATGGCCCCGGAGGTATAGGATTGAGACTGGACAAGTATTTGAAGGTATCAAGGATCATCAAAAGAAGAACTGTGGCCAAGGAAGCCTGTGATGGCGGAAGGGTCAGGATCAACGACAAGGTAGCAAAGGCAGGCACTGACGTAAAGGAAGGCGACATCATCGAGATTTCCTTCGCATCCAGGAAGATCCTGGCAAGGATCCTGAAGGTGGTAGAGCATGTCCGAAAGGAAGATGCTTCTTCCATGTATGAGATAGTGGAGGGCGAAGAGGACACAGAGGAATAGGCCTTTTTGCATTCTTTTTCCGGGACTGGTCCCGCGGAGGTGGTTATGAAGTTAGGCAATCTGATCAAGAGGGCATTTATAGTTCTCTTCATAGTGGTCATAGGCACGACGGTATACAACCAGCAGCTGGCCATGCAAAGGATCAAAGCCGACATCGTCCTGCAGCAGCAGGAGCTGGCGAAAGCAAAAGAAGAAAATGGAATCCTCACGAACAATCTTGAGATGACCAAGACTGACGAGTTCATCATCAAGAATGCAAGAACAAGACTCGGCCTCCTCAAGCCAGGAGAAATTCCGGTCATTGATTCTTCGAATTAATTAGGTTATCATGAATAACATACACACAATTTTAAGGAGGATACTTTAAAGCATGACCTTAGAGGTAGGAAACATTGTAGAGGGAACTGTTGTTAATATCACAAGCTTCGGAGCCTTCATTGATTTGATGGGAAAGACTGGACTTGTGCACATTTCAGAAGTAGCTGACAGCTATGTCAAGGATATCAAGGACTTTCTGAAGGATGGCGACAAGGTGAAAGTGAAGGTACTCAGCGTAGACAACAACGGTAAGATTAGCTTGTCCATAAAGCAGGCCAATACAGTAGCAGCTCCGGTAAAGAGGAGCACTAGACCGACTGAAGTCGATTGGCATCACTCTGACAGACAGGACAGGAAGAAAGCCCCTGCACCTTCAAGCTTCGAAGACATAATGTCGAAGTTCATGAAGGAAAGTGAAGAAAAGATGTCGGATTTCAAGAAGCATCAGGAAGTCCGCACCAAGAGCAGAAGAGGTAACTAGCAATCATACCCGGCATTTTGCCGGGTCTTATCTTTTCCTGGAACAATAAATGTAAACGGTGTGAAAATCATCAAAATTACTTCTTGAAAATAATGTTAATAATGTGTTGACAGCATGGGGTATCTTAGGTATAATTAATTTTGTCGCCAGAAGGTGGCAGCACGAATGTGGCGGAATAGCTCAGCTGGCTAGAGCATTCGGTTCATACCCGAAGGGTCGTAGGTTCAAGTCCTATTTCCGCTACCAATAGCGTGCTGGAGTGGCGAAACTGGCAGACGCACAGGACTTAAAATCCTGCGGTGGTAAAACACCGTACCGGTTCAATCCCGGTCTTCAGCACCAAACAAGTTAATATCGCGGGGTGGAGCAGTTGGTAGCTCGTCGGGCTCATAACCCGAAGGTCGTAGGTTCGAGTCCTTCCCCCGCTACCATTTGGAGAGCAGTCTAACGATGTTGGGCTGTTTTCTTTGTATCTACAAAACCACTTGTTC